>JBAYGL010000629.1:0-2511 GCA_041666725.1 Limisphaerales bacterium | reverse complement strand
CGCGGGTCGGCCAGGCCGACGTCCTCGGCGGCGAAGCGTACGGTCCTTCTGGCGATGTACATGGGGTCCTCGCCGCCGTCGATCATTCTTGCCAGCCAGTACAACGCTCCCTGGGGGTCACTGCCTCTCAGGGCCTTGTGATAGGCGGAGATGAGGTTGTAGTGGCTCTCGCCCGTCTTGTCGTACTGGGCGAAGCGGCGCTGCAGGGCGTCCCTCAAGACGGCCAACGACAAGGGAAGCCGTGGGCTATACGCCGTACGCTCTAAGCCGTCCGCTTGGGGCAACAGCGTTACGGCGCTTTCGAGTACGGTGAGGGCCCTTCGGGCGTCGCCGTCGGCTTCCTTGCACAGGAATGCCAGCGCCGCGTCGTCAATCGTGAGATTGAGCGTGCCGAGGCCGTGCTCCGTGTCCGTGAGGGCGCGCATCACGACGCCCTTGATGTCCTCGGGGGTGAGGGGCTGCAGCACGAAGACGCGCAGGCGGCTGAGGAGGGCGCCGTTGAGTTCGAAGCTGGGGTTCTCCGTCGTCGCGCCGATGAGCGTGAGCAGGCCGCTCTCGGCGTGCGGCAACAGGTAGTCCTGCTGGCCCTTGTTGAAGCGGTGGATCTCGTCCACGAAGAGGATCGTGCGTCGGCCGCTGGCGCGCATGCCCTCGGCCGCAATGACGATCTCGCGCAACCTCGGCACGCCCTCGCTGACCGCGCTGAAGGGAACGAAGTCGCCGTGCAGGTACTGCGCGGCCAGGCGCGCGAGCGTGGTCTTGCCGGTGCCGGGCGGGCCCCAGAACAGGATGGACCCGATCTCGCCGCGCTCCATGGCCACGCGCAGCGGCTTGCCGGGGGCCAGCAGGTGCTGCTGGCCGGCCACTTCGTCGAGCGTGCGCGGGCGCATGCGCGCGGCCAGCGGCGCGCCGCCGGCTACGGACTCGAACATCGACGGTTGGGTGCTTGCCGGACGCTTGGTAGCCACGGCTGCAATCTAACGACAACTGCTTGCCGCAGAACTACGCAGAAGGACGCAGATGAACCCTGGACCACGGAATCGGCTCATTCATTGCCCTTCCGGCGTCCCTCTGCATTCATCTGCGGCAAGGCAGCTCCACCCGTTACGGAAGCATCCAGGCCATGACGGAGTAGCCGGCGACACCCAGGAAGAAGAAGGCGTTGTGGTGCCAGCCGCGCTTCCCCTGGAACTCCGGAATCAGGTTGGATGCCCCGACGTAGAGCGTCACGCCGGCCGAGAGCGCCAGGCCGTGCGTGGCGAGGCCTCCAATCATGCCCGGGGCGATGCCGCCCAGCACGGTGGCCGCGCCCAGCGCCGCCGCCGCACCCATGGCCGCCGTGCGCGTGCCCCCCGCCGCGAGAAACAACGACGAGATGGCGAAGCCCTCGGGGAGCTTGTGCAGCACGATGGCCGCAAAGACCAGCAGCCCCAGGTGCGTGTTGACGGCAAACGAGGTGGCAATGGCCACGCCGTCCACGAACGTGTGCAGCGTGAGGCCAATGAGCGCCGACACGCCGACGCTGTGCTCCACCTGGTGCGTCTCGGGACCGAAGTGGAAGTGGCGCACGAAGACGTGCTGCGTCAGGTGCACGAGCACGAAGCCGATGAGGATGGTCCACGCCGCGTCGGGGCCACCCTTCATGATCGCCTCGGGCACCAGGTCGCCGAGCGAGACGGCAATGAGGAAGCCCGCGGAGAAGGCGAGCACGAACTCGAGCGAGCGCGCGCTCCACTCGCGGCGCGAGAGCACCGCGGCGGCGCCGGCCACGTTGGCCAGGCCCGCGGCGACCGTGAGAAGGACGGGAAATGTCACCCCTTACAGTAACCTGAGCGTCAAGCGCTCCGCGGTCTTCTCGATCGCCTCCACCAATTCCGGCGCGCCCGCAAACTCGCGGCGCGCCACGTGCCACGTCCTCGGTTCGATCGCCGCCACCTCGTCCAGCCCCTCCCCCACCAGCAGGTACACCCAGCGATCCGACTTGCTGTAGATCCACAGATCGAGCATGGGACTCAGCGCCAGCTGGTCCTCGGGCGTGTACACCGCCAGTTCCACTCCCCCGCCCTGCACCAGCGGCACCTTCAGCCGGGCGATCGTCTCGCGCACCTCGGCCAGGCTCAACCCCTCCCCGACGAAGCGGCGGCCGCTCCGCAGGCACTCGAGCGACAGGTCCACCACCTGCGGCAGGTGCTCGGCGAGCGCGTGCAGCAGGTCGACGTTGCGCTCCATCGTCGCCGCCACCTGCGTGACGTGCAGGTCGCGCTCACGCGCGCTGCAGAAGACCGCCGTTTGATCGGCGAAGCGGGTGGCGACGGTGACTGCCGGAGTTCGGTGGCGGAAGAGGGACATGGGCAGGACAAAGGCGAGCTTTACGCTCTACGTTTTACGTTTCAGGCTGTCGGCTTGCTGCTTCGTGCAACAGCTGCTCGCGGGTGTTCAGTTCGGGGTGCTCGATCACCTTTTCCAGCAGGTGCTTGAGCATCGCACCCAGGGCGGGGCCGGTGACGATCT
>JBAYGL010000628.1:0-2513 GCA_041666725.1 Limisphaerales bacterium | reverse complement strand
GTGGAGGTGAAGCTCTTGCTCATGGAATACATCGTGTGCCTGAACGCCGGCGCGTAGGGCGCCCACCATCCCTCGGCCACCACGCGTCCGTGCCGCGCCAGCATGAAGCTGTGCAGCTCGTGCTTGTCGCGCGCGATCCCATCGAGAAACGCGAGCACTCCGGCGGACGAAACGCCCTCCGCCTCCGGCTGGCTGCGCGGCAGGCCGCGGGCGGCCGCCGGTTGCGCGCCCGGTGAACACGGAACAAAGGAGAGCAGGCCGAGCCCGGCCGCACTCACGCCCACCTGCTGGAGAAAGGTTCTGCGATTCGGAGTCATGCCGGGGAGGATTCCGCCGGGCCGCGACGAAAACAAGAACTGCGTTGTGCTCCCGGCGATTCGTTGCTTCCCTCTCGCCATGAATTCTCGCATCCATCTCCTTCCGCGCGGCCTCTTCCGTCGGGCGGCTGGCCTTGCCCTGCTGCTGGCCGCGTCAGCACTGCCCGCCGCAGACTACTTCCCGCCGCCGGACAGCGCCGGAGGGTGGCGGACCCTGAAGGACGCGAAGGAAATCCGCGAAAAGGCCGGCATGGACCTGGCGTGGCTGGAACGCGCCTACCAGGTCTGCGAGCGCGGCACGCCCAACGGCGGCTTGCTCGTCGTGAGGCGTGGCCACCTCGTCTTCGAGAAATATTTCGGTCGCGCGAGCCGCAACGCAAACCCCGACATGGCCTCGACCGGCAAGGCTTACACGAGCATCGCCTGCGGCATCATGCTCCAGGAATTTCGCGACAAGATTCCCGCCGGCCTCGACACGAAGGTGTTCACCCAGAAGTTCCTGCCCGAGGCGCTCCCGCTCGACGACCCGCGCCGCGCGAACATCACGCTGGGCCAGTTGCTGTGCATGACCGCCGGCTACAACGGCGAAGGCCAGACGCCGTCCGCCGTCGTGATGGGCCGGGCCTTCCCGCTCAGCGCCAAGCCCGGACAGAACATCCGCGACCTCGACCAGTCCTCGCTCAAGTGCGCGCTGTGGACGAACGCCGGCGGCGGCTACTCCTATTCCTCCCCCGCGCCGCACATCGCCTCCATCGTGCTGCGCCACGTCACGGGCATGGAGTTGCAGGATTACATCAACGAGCGCCTCGCCAGGCCGATGGGCTGGGGCGCGTGGGGTTACTGCCTCCAGCGTGGCGACTTCAAAATGCCTCATGCCAACGGCGCGGGCAGCACCGCCGTCCACGCCACCGACGCACTGCGCATGGGCTACTGCCTACTGCACAAGGGCAGGTGGGGCGGCCGGCAGCTCGTGCCCGCCGATTACATCGAGAAATGCCACTCGCCCTCGCCCTACAATCCGCACTGCCCGTTCAGCCTCCAGTTCGAGCACAACGCCGACGGCCATGTGCTGGGCGCGCCGCGCGATGCGTTCTTCAAGTCCGGTGCGGGCGGCTTCTGCCTCTACGTGGTGCCCTCGCTCGACCTCGTGATCTACAAGCTCGGCGGCAAGGACGGCCAGTATGACCCGACGCTCACCGGCATTCCGCAGCCCCCGCAGGACCATTCGCGGGACAACTGGCAGCCCATCCCGCGCACGCCCTTCAACGAAGGCAGCCTCGGCGGCGAGTCGCTCTGGCGCGTGCTGGAATACGTCTCAGCAGCCGTGCGGGACTGAGCAATGCAGGTCAGCGCTTCCAGCGTGACTTCTGATTATCAAGCCTCTGCGCAAGCGGGACGCGCTGTCCGACGGCGTGCGCGGGCATCTTCCCCCAGAACGCCGGGCTGTAGGTGACGAGGCGACGAGTCTCCGAAATCTATTCGGCGCACTAAATAAGGAACCAGGCTCGATCAAATGCGCCTGCTATTGATTGCCGTCTGCTTTTGTCCTTAGCCTTGTCAGCACCCACGCAATTATGAGGCCGACTGTCCGCATGCTTGCGATGGCACAAAAAAGAAGGAGGAAAATGTAAACCGTATCTTTCCTAACAACCCATTTAACTAAACCCTCAACAGAATCGACTTCAGAGCTCAAAACTTTTTGGCTAATTACCGCGATTACAAAAACAAGAGTGTTGATGAAGGCCCATCCAAACAGCCTTAAAAGCCGCAGCCTTCCGATATTTTCATTTGTGAAAACCGCTTCCTCAAAGAGCAAAGTGAGAAGAACCCACACGCCCGAGACAAACATACTGAGCATCTCAAACGAACTGCCTAACAGAATGGGTGGCAACACAACTTCCACCCTAAAAAGAATCGACAAAACAAGGCGAGCGTTCGCAACGTAACAAGCTCTGCTTTCGTTGGGTTTTATCAGGGCCATTTGACTGAATCTGAAAGCTTCTCAATCCTGCTTGAAAAGCCATCTGAAAGCCCAGTTCAGATGCGCACCTTGAACTCCTCGTCGGGCTTGATGGAGAGCGCGAAGCCCGCCATCAGCTCGGGGATCTGCTCCAGGTCGCGCAGGTCCACCATCTCCACCGGCGAGTGCATGTAGCGGTTTGGCAGGCTGATGAGGGCGCTGGCGATGCCGCCGCG
>JBAYGL010000627.1:0-2520 GCA_041666725.1 Limisphaerales bacterium | reverse complement strand
GCCACCGCCGCATACATGCCGGGATAGAGCGAGCCGTCCGCGTTCACCACGTCCACCTGCGTCTCCATCGTGCGCGTGTTGGCCTCCACCTCGCGCGTGATGCGGGAGACTTTGCCGGGCATGGTCCGGCCCAGGCTGGCGACGCGCACCTCGACCTCGTCGCCCGGTTTCACCTTCGCGACAAACGACGCGGACACGGGGAACACCAGCCGCAGCTTGTCTTGATGCACCAGCCGCACGAGCGGAACTGCCGGTGCGCTGGGCGAAAGCCCGCCGCGCACCATGTCCCCGGCGTCGGCGTAGCGCTTGGAGATGATGCCGTCGAACGGCGCGACGATTTTGGTGAACGCGGCCTTGGCTTGCAGCTTGTGCAAGTCCGCTTCCGCGACATGCACCTGCTCCTTCGCCGAGGCGATGGCAGCGCGGGCGGACGAGGCCGCAGCGCGGCTCCCGCTGTGCGCCGCCTGCGCGGCGGCGACCTGCGCGTCCGCCGTGCGCTCTTTCGACTGCGCGGTGTCAATCTCCTGCTGCGCGACGAGGCCGGGCCGCTCCTTTGCCACGCCAGCAATGCGACCGAGCGTCTGCTTCACCTCGGCATGGGCGGCCTGCGCACGTTTGATTTCCGCCTCGGCGCGGCGGATGTCCTCGTCGGCGCGCAAGGCGTCTTCCTGTGCCTTCACCACATCGGATTGCGCGCGCTTCACACCGGCGGCGGCGCGCTCGATGTCCTCCTTCAACTCCGGCACCTCGATGCTGGCGAGGAGCTGGCCGGCCTTCACGCGGTCGCCGACGTCCACGTTCATCGCCTGCACGAAGCCGGCGACCTTCGCGTGCAGGTCAATATCTTGAAAGGGCCGGAACTCGGCGTCGAAGACGACTTCGCGGGCAATGTCCGCGCGCGTGACTTTCGCCACGGCGACTGGCGCGGGGGCTGCGGCGGCGCTGCCCTTTGCCGTTTCGCTGCCGACGGCTTTCTTGCACGCGATGCCGGCGGCGGCCAGCCCGAGGGCGGCGGCCAGGCCGAGCAAGGCTGTTCGGGATTCGAGGAATGTTGATGGTCTATCCTGCATTGTGTGTGTCCTTCGTTTCATCCGAGTTCTCCGCGAGCGGGAGCAGCACGCGGAACCGCGCGCCGCGTCCTTCCTCGCTCACCACTTCCACCTGCCCGCCGTGCGCGGTGCAAATGGCCTTCACGATGGACAACCCGATGCCCGCGCCGCCCAGCTCACGCGAGCGGGCCTTGTCCACGCGGAAAAAGCGCTCGAAGACGTGCGGCAGCGCGCCGGCGGGAATGCCGATGCCCGTGTCCGTGACTTCCAACACGGCCTTGCCGACATTCGGCGCGGCGACGACGGAGAGCGTGACGGAGCCGCCGGGGGGCGTGTATTTGACCGCGTTGTCGAGGAGGTTCACGACCACCTGCTTGAGCCGGGCGCGGTCGCCCTCGACCGACACGGCGCGCGGCGCGAGGCAGTTGAGCGACACCTGCTTGTCCTCGGCGAGCAGGCTCATCTGCTCGGCGGTGGTGGCGGCAAGCTGGCCCAGGTCGAAGGGCACCGACTCGGCCTGCGCCTCGCCCGCGTCCAACCGCGACAGCGCGAAGAGGTTTTCCACGATCTTCGCCAGCCGCTCGACCTCCTCCAGCACGCTGCCGATGCGGTCCTGCAACTCGGACGCGCCGTCGGTCTGCCGCAGCATCGTCTCCAGTTCGCCGCGCAGGATGGTCAGCGGCGTGCGCAGCTCGTGCGAGGCGTCGGCCATGAAGCGGCGGTTGTGGCTCAACGCCTCGTCCAGCCGCTCGATCATCTGGTTGAGCGCGGTGGAGAGCCGTTCCAGCTCGTCGCCCGTGCGCGGCACGGGCAGGCGCTCGCCGAGGTTGTGCGAGGAAATCTGCTCGGTGCCGTGGATGATTTTCCGCACCGGCTCCAGCGCGCGCCGGGCAAGGAACCATCCACCGCCCGCCGCCACGGCCAGCAGGAACGGGAAGGCCAGCGCAAACGTCACCAGCCATTCACGCAGCACTGTCTCCACCGGCCCCAGCGACGAGCCAACCTCGACCCGGAAAGTCCCGGCCGCCGTCGGCACGGGGCCGGTGACAATCAACAGGCTGTCGCTCTCCGGCGGCGACTCCACGCGCGCGTAAGCTCGTGGCACCGCAGCAGCCGGCGGCGGCACCTTGGCCGGGTCGAAGCTCAAATCCGCCGGCACGCCGCAGACGTAGAGCACCGAGCCATCCGGTCGGGTCACGCGGATGAAGCGGCTGTTCAGCTCCGGCGCGTAGCTCTCGCGGATTTCCTGGATGACGTGCGGCTCGCCCAGTTGCGCGACGCGCGCCACGAGCGTCTCGGCGATGACGCCCGCGCGTTTGGACTGCGTCTCGCGGAGGTTTTTCTCCAGGTGATGCTTCATGCCGAGATACATGAAGCCGCCCAGCAGCACGAAGACGACGGCGATGACGCCCGCATACCAGGCCGTGAGCTGGAAGCCGATGGAACGGGGGTTCATCCGGGCGTGCCCTCG
>JBAYGL010000626.1:0-2536 GCA_041666725.1 Limisphaerales bacterium | reverse complement strand
CATGGCAGTGAAGTGTTGTCTGTTAGACCTGTGGGAGCAGGCTGTTGGAAAGCAAAAGGTGTGTCAAGCGCCCGGCCCCTGCCGTTGCGCTCCCACACATGATCGCAATCCCACCCCGCTCCGCCGCCCGAAGCACGGGGGGATCAGGAGCAGGAGCAGGCGAAAAGCCCCGGCTGGCCGCCTTGACTCGTTCCGACCCGCTACCTACAGTCCGCGCCATGATTCGACGGAATTTCCGCGCGGTGCTGTTGCTGGCCGCCCTGCTTGCGCTTCCCCAGCTCTGTCCCGCTCCGCTGATTTACAAGGCGGGCGAGGGCTGGATCTACGAGCCCTACGGCAGCACGGGCAGTTGGCAGAAGACGCGCGCGAAGGACCAGCTCGAGGTGGCCGAGCAGGCGTTCGAGAAGAAGGATTACGATCTCGCGCTCAAGGCCGGGCGTCACGCGGTCAAGAAGTGGCCGCTCTCCGACTACGCACCGAAGGCGCAGTTCCTGGTGGGCCGCAGCCTGGAGGAGCAGAAGAAGGACGAGGATGCGTTCAAGGCCTACCAGACGCTGCTGGAGAAGTATCCCAAGGTCGAAAACTACCAGGAGGTGCTCAAGCGCCAGTTCGAGATCGCCAACCGCTACCTGGGCGGCCAGTGGTTCAAGCTCTGGGGCGTCATCCCGTTCTTCCCGTCCATGGAGAAGACCTCGAAGATGTATGAGAAGGTGATCAAGAACGGGCCTTACAGCGAGGTCGCCCCGCTCGCGCAGATGAACATCGGCACCGCGGAGGAAAAGCGGAAGGAGTTTCCGGACGCCGTGAAGGCCTACGAAAAGGCCGCGGACAAATACCACGACCAGAAGGGCATCGCCGCCGACGCGCTCTTCAAGGCCGGCCAGACGCACCTCAAGCAGGCCAGGACCGCCGAATACGACCAGGGCGTCGCCGCCAAGGCCATCGCGTCCTTCACCGACTTCATCTCGCTCTACCCGGAGGACAAGCGCGTGGCCGACGCGCGCAAATACATCGACAATCTCCGGTCCGAACAGGCGCGTGGAGCGATGAAGATCGCCCAGTTCTACGAAAAGAAACACCAGTGGAGCGGGGCGCTGGTCTATTACAACGAAGTGCTCATCAAGGATCCCGACTCCTCCATGGCCGCCGACGCCAAGCACCGCATTGAGTTTCTCAAGTCGCTGCCCGGCGTGGGCCCCGCGCCCGCTCAGACCAACGCCGCGCCCGTCGAGGCGGCCAAACCAAAATAACCATGCGCGCCCCGCTTCTCCTCGCCGCAGCCGTCGCAATGGCCGCCCTGACGGGCTGCGCCGGTTACAAGCTCGGCTCCACGACGGCGTTTTCCGCCGGCCAGCGCAGCCTCCAGGTGGGGCTCATCCAGAACAAGACGCTGGAGCCGCGCCTGATCGAGGCCGTGAACAACGCGCTCCGCAAACGCTTCCAGCAGGACGGCACCTACAAGCTCGACACGCGCGGCGAGTCCGACGTCGTCCTCACCGGAATCATCACGAACTTTGACCGTTCGCCGTTGAGCTTCCAGCCTGCGGACATCCTCACGGTGCGGGACTTTTCGCTGGGCATCTCCGCCAAGATCACGGTGAAGGAACGCGGCACGGGCAGGGTGATCTTTGACCGCGAAGTCAGCGGCCGCACCACCATCCGCGCCGGCAACGACCTCGCCAGCGCCGAGCGCCAGGCCGTTCCGCTGCTGGCCGAAGACCTCGCCCGCAACACGGCCTCCCTGATCGTGGACGGGAACTGGTAGGCTCGGTGTCCACCCTTCAGGGTGTCCTGACGCGTGGCACGCTGAAGCGTGGACCCCAAACGGAGAGCCGGCTTACGGCTGCGAGTTCGCCAGAATCCACGCCGCCGCCGCCGGAAGGTCATCCACCACCACCGCCCGCGCCATCTTGTCGGCGTGCTTCCGCTCCGTCTCGGCTCCATAACCCGTCCGCACCAGCAGGCTCTGCCGCACGCCGGCGTTCCAGCCGCATTCAAGGTCGATCACCTTGTCGCCGACCATGAAGCTGCGCGCCAGGTCCACGCCGAACTCCTTTTGCGCATCGAAGAGAAACTCCGGCGAAGGCTTGCGCCCGCGGCTCGGCTGTTCCGGCGCTTCCGGCGCGTAGTAAATCCTGGCGAAGCGCACGCCCAGCGGCGCAAGCAGCTCATCCATCCGCGCGTTCACCGCGTGCAAATCCGCCTCCG
This sequence comes from Limisphaerales bacterium, assembly GCA_041666725.1. Taxonomy (GTDB): domain Bacteria; phylum Verrucomicrobiota; class Verrucomicrobiia; order Limisphaerales; family SXTU01; genus SXTU01. The sequence continues at coordinate 328 of JBAYGL010000626.1, read as the reverse complement.
TGTAGTAGCCGCGCCCGATGCCCGACTGGTTCGTCACCACGACGAGCAGGAAGCCCGCGTCCTGCAGACGCCGCAGCGCCGGGCCGGCGCCGGGGATCAGCTCGAACTGCTCCGGCTTGCTCAGATAATGCCGGTCCACGTTGATCGTGCCGTCGCGATCAAGGAAGACCGCCGGGGACGGTTTCGGGTTTGATGTTTGGGGTTTCGGGTTCACTGCCACGGCACCCGAGGTTGTAACAGGTTCCGGATCACGACAACCCGGAACTCAACCCGAACTCCGAAATGGAATGGCCACGAAAGGGCGCATAGAGCACAAAGACAGGCTTCT
>JBAYGL010000625.1:0-2547 GCA_041666725.1 Limisphaerales bacterium | reverse complement strand
GTTCACGCCGCAGAAGGCAGCGGATGAACGAAACGCCCCGGCAAATACGAGCGGTTTCTGCGCCACCCACCCTGCTGCGGCTTGAAAGCCGCGCTCCTTCGGGGGCAGTGTCAAAATGCGCCCTCGGCGGGAGTTCAAAAGGAGACTTGGTGGGGAACAAAGCAAGACCGGGTCGGAGGAAGATATATTCCGGGATGTCAGCCCCGCGATTGTGCGGCGGTTCCCACCAAAGGGCGGTCGGTGAAGTCCGTGGGCTGGTGCAGATGGGCAACCCTCAAGCGGAGGACGGGGACGCGGCTGACAAGCCGGTATTTTTCGAGCGGCCACCGCACCGGGCACGTGCCCCGGGAGCTGCGCTGCGCGTCATTCACCGTCGAACTTTAACCGATCATTCCGCACTTGCGTGCGACCCTCGCCGAGAACACCTTGCCGGGCACAACCCCACGAGGTGCCTATGAGCGAGCTCTTGCAACGCCTGTTCTCCGGCGGCGGCTTCATGCCGCACGGTCACTGCTACTTCTGGAAGCCGGAGATCATCTGGCTCCACGTCGTCTCCGACTCCCTCATCGCGCTGGCCTACTACTCCATCCCGGTGACGCTGGTCTATTTCATCCGCAAGCGCCGCGACGTCCCCTATCGGTGGATGTTCCTCATGTTCGGCGGCTTCATCGTGGCCTGCGGCACCACGCACCTCATGGAGATCTGGTCCATCTGGCACGGCGCCTACTGGCTGTCCGGGGCGGTGAAGGCCCTGACCGCGCTCCTGTCCGTCGCCACCGCCGTCCTGCTGGTGAAACTGCTGCCCCAGGTGCTGTTGCTGCGGGGTCCGGTGGAACTCGCCAAGCTCAACGCTGAACTCGAATCCCGCGTCCGCGAACGCACCGAAGAACTCGCCCGTGCGAACACCGCCCTCCTCGGAGAAATCGCCGAGCGCAGGGAGACCGAGGTCGCACACGCGCGGTTCGCGGCCATCGTCGCGTCGTCGGACGACGCGATCATCAGCAAGTCCATGGCCGGCACGATCACCAGTTGGAATCCCGGGGCGGAGCGGCTCTTCGGCTACGCGGCGGCGGAGATTCTGGGCCGGCCGCTGCTGCTGCTCATCCCGCCGGACCGGGCGGCGGAGGAGGAGCATCTGCTCGCGCGGCTGGCAGGCGGAGAACACATCGCAGCCTATGAAAGCGTCCGGGTCAGGAAGGATGGAAAACCCATCACCGTGTCGGTGACCATCTCGCCCATCAAAGACCGGGCGGGACAGGTCATCGGCGTCTCGAAAATCGCGCGGGACATCACCGCCAGCAAGCAGGCGGAGAAGCATCTGGCGGCGGCGGTGAAGGAATTGAAGGACCTGAAGGTCGCGCTGGACGAGCATTCCATCGTCGCCATCACCGACGCGCAGGGGAAGATCAGCTACGTCAACGACAAGTTCTGTGCGATTTCAAAATTCGCGCGCGAGGAGCTGCTCGGACAGGACCATCGCATCATCAACTCGGGCCACCATCCCAAGGAGTTCATCCGCGAGTTGTGGACCACCATCGGGCAGGGGCGCACATGGAAGGGCGACATCAAGAACCGCGCGAAGGACGGCTCGCTCTACTGGGTGGCCACGACCATCGTCCCGTTCCTCAGGCCTGATGGGAAGCCCTACCAGTATGTGGCCATCCGCACGGACATCACGGACAACAAACATGCGGAGGAGCAGATCCTCGCCTCCCTGCGCGAAAAGGAGGTCATGCTCAGGGAAATCCACCACCGCGTGAAGAACAACCTCCAGATCGTCTCCAGCCTGCTGCGCCTCCAGGCCCGGGGCTTGAAACACCCGGAAACCGTCGCCGACTTTGAGGAAAGCTGCACCCGGGTCCAGGCCATGGCGCTCGTGCATGAGATGCTCTACGCGACCAACAGCTTCTCCGCGCTGGACTTTGCCACCTACGTGCACAGCCTCACGGACAATCTGCTGCGCGCCCACGGCACGGACCCGGCCGTCGTCCGCCTGCATCTCGACATGGCCAGGGTCCACCTCGACATCAACCAGGCCATTCCCTGCGCCCTGATTCTCAACGAGCTCGTTTCCAACTCCCTGAAATACGCATTTCCAAACGGGCGCAGCGGCGAAATCCGGCTCCGCCTCTGGTGCGACCCGGACGGCACCACGCACATGGCGGTCGGTGACAACGGCGTCGGGCTGCCAGCGGAATTGAGCCCGGACAGAACCGAATCCCTCGGCCTGCAGCTGGTCGACAGCCTCGTCCGCCAGTTGCGCGGCACTCTCGAAATCCACCGGAATGGCGGCATAGAATATGCGATCACTTTCATCGCTGCGAAGCCTGGCAACCACCTGACCACGTCATGACCCCCGCCCGCATCCTGATTGTCGAGGACGAGGGCATCATCGCCCAGGACATCCAGGCCACGCTGGAGAAACTGGGCTATGAGGTGCCCGCCATCGCCGTGGTGGGCGAGGAGGCCATCGTGAAGGCCATCGACCTGAAACCGGACCTCGTGCTCATGGACATCGCCCTGTGGGGCGGCATGGACGGAGTGACG
>JBAYGL010000624.1:0-2553 GCA_041666725.1 Limisphaerales bacterium | reverse complement strand
TGAGCGCTTCTTCGCCGGAGTCGGGCTGCGAAACGAGGAGATCGTCGAGGTTCACGCCGAGCTTCTTGGCGTAGCCGGGGTCAAGCGCGTGCTCGGCGTCGATGAACGCGGCGAGGCCGCCGGCCTTCTGCGCGTTGGCGATGATGTGGAGCATCAACGTGGTCTTGCCGGAGGATTCCGGGCCGAAGATCTCGATGACGCGCCCGCGCGGCACGCCCCCCACGCCGAGGGCGAGGTCCAGGGCGAGGGCGGTGGTGGGAATCACCTCGATCGAGCGCAGCGCGGTGGCCACGCCGAGGCGCATGATGGCCCCTTCGCCGTAGCTTTTCGTGATGGAGGAGATCGCGGCATCGAGGTCGCGCTGCTTGGTGGCGCTGGCCTTGGTGGCTTCGGCGGATTTCGTGTCGGCCTTGGTGTCGAGGGCTTTGGCTTCAGGTTTCGGGGGCATGGTGCGATTGGGGCTGTGAGTTGAAATGGGTCAATCCAGTGCCGTTGATTTTAGGGAAGGGCGGAAGTTCGTCAACGCCTCAGCCGAGAAAAAAGTAACCACATGCCACGGTGGTTCCGTCTTCACTACTCGTTGCCTTTACACTCCATGAAACTCCCGCTCCTGCTCCTCCTGCTCGCCACCCTGCCCGCCCCCGCCGCCGATGATGCCGCGCTTGTCAAAGCACACGGCACGCTGCTGTTCGAGGATGATTTCAACCGCGATGAGAAGACGCCCGGCAAGGAGGACATCGGCGGCGGCTGGACCAGCAACAGCGGCTGGCGCGCGAAGGGCCACCAGCAGGTGGACCTCGACGGCGGCGCGATGCACGTCACCAGGCACGCCGAGGCGGATCACGGCGTCGCCATTTTCCACGACGTGGCACTCCGGGACGGCGCGGTGGAGATGAAGTTCAAGCTCGGCGCCGGTGACGACCTCGGGCTGGACTTCGTGGACCGCGAGCTCAAGACCGTCCACGCCGGCCATCTCTGCATGGCGCGCGTGACCTTGAAGGGCCTCACGATCACGGACTCCAAGACCGGCGGCATGAACAACGAAATCCGGGAACGCCGCGAGAAGGGTGACAAGTCACCCGAGCTGGCGAAGCTGCTCAAGAGCAAGACCGCCAGCTTTCCGCTCGAACTCAAGGCCGGCGGGTGGCACACGCTCCTGGTCGTTGTGGAAGGCGACGTGATGCGAGCGACGGTGGACGGCAGCCTTGTCGGCCAGTTCAAGTCAGAGGGCATCGCACATCCGACCAAGCGCATGATCACCCTCGCCGTGAACAAGTCCGCCTGGGTGGATGACGTGAAGGTCTGGAAGCTCAAGTGAGGCCAATTACCGGTGGAATCTGGTTGAATCCAGGCGCAGGGAACTGCGTTCCTCCCTCTCCCTTTGCGGAGCAAGGGGAGAGGGCCGGGGTGAGGGGTTGGCCGCGTCGGCGTTGGTGGCCCCACCCCTCATCCGGCCTGCGGCCACCTTCTCCCCTCGCTCCGCGAAGGGAGAAGGAGCAACCCGGCCACCGGTGCCGGTTCCAACAATTCGTCAGTATGAGGCCCACTTGAACCGGGCTCCGGGTCACGGCGCGCGCAGGCGGAAGAACTGCGCGGCGCTGCCGTAGGGCACGAAGACTTCACCGTCGGGGAAACGTCCGGTCACGTTGGTGAGCGTCGAAAAAATGCCGTCGGAGGTGGGGCTGGTGCGCAGTTCGTAGGCCCGGTCGGCGGCGGCTGGCCAGCTCACGCGCAGCAGCTGGCCGTTCCAGACCGAGGCGTCGAGCGCCAGCGGAAACGGCGAGTCCGGCTGGTTGGGATGCGAACCGATGACCTGCTCACGTGCGTTGGAAAAGCCGTCGTGGTCCTGATCGTCGAGCGGGCCATATGCGAGCGTGCCGAACTTCGCCATTTCCCAGTTGTCATCCAGCCCGTCGCGGTCCGTGTCGGTGATGGGCACGCCTTTCAGGATCAGGCTGACGGAAGTCACGCTGCCGGTGTCCACAGGCGCCTCGTCACCCACCTGCACCGTCCATGTGCCGGCGGTGCCCTCGAAAAAGTGGTGGGTGGTGTAAAAGGTCCAGTCCGACAGCGCCTCGGGTCCGGCGAACGGGTTGAGACGCTGGAGGATGCTGCGCGTGCCCGCCGGCGAGGTGAGGGTGATGCGCAGGTCGGCGCGGTAATTGTGCGTGGTCTGCACCCGCACGCCGACGTGCTCGCAGATCAGCTCATTGGTCACGGCGAACGGATAGCGGGCCGCATCCAATTCGAGCCGCACCCGCAGGCTGGCATTGGTCTGCGCCACGGCCGCGAGCGCGTCGCCGTTGGTCTGGTTGATGAAAATGGAGGGGATGGCCAGCACGCCGTTGGTCAGTCCCATGTTCACCAGGTTGGTGCTGGGGGCATTGTCGAACACGATGGCAAACGCCGCGCCGGCGTCCTGGGCGCGCTTGATCTTGTCGTAGAAGAGCGTGGTGTCGCGTTGGATGAGCGCGGCCTTGCCGGTGAGGTTCGTGGTGAGCGCGCTCGCGGCCTGGCCGACGAAGACCAGCGGCAGGCTGGGCGTGGGCGAGT
>JBAYGL010000623.1:0-2567 GCA_041666725.1 Limisphaerales bacterium | reverse complement strand
TCGCCGTGGTCACCAAGCCCTTCACCGCCGAGACGCTGCTCGTGGCGATGGACAAGGCTCTCCACGGAACAGGGGCGTGAGACGGACCACCCCGCCCGCGCGCCCCTCTCCTACATCCGCACCCACCGCTTCGCCCGGCTGCTGCGCAGGATGGCCTCGCACAGTTTCACCTCGTGGTGGCCGTCCTCGGCGGTGGCGAAGAGCACGGGCGTCTTGCGCCCGGAGGCGATGTGCTCGTAGACCGCTCGGTAGTGCATCTTGTGGCTGTCGGGAAAGCCTTCGGGATGGCCGCCGGGATAGTCGGTGAAGCCCGCCACGTCCTCGGTGAAGCCGGCGGTGGCGCGCTGGAGAATCTGGTTCGGCTCGTCGCGGCGGCCCACGAGGATTTCGTTCGGCTGCTGGAGATCCCAGCGCACGCTGCCCTTGGTTCCGTAGATGCCGAGCGCGAGGCTGCATTTCCATCCGGCGGCGACCTGGGAGATGGAGGCGTTGGCGTGCGTGCCGTTCACGAAGCCGTGCTTCGCCTTGCCGAACTTGAGCAGCACGCTGCCGAAATCCTCGGTGTCCACCTTGTAGGGAACCATCGTTTTCGGGTCCATCCTGGCAAACGTCTGCACCTCGCCGCGCGGGCGGTAACGTGTTTTGTGAAACGTCTCCAAGTGCGCGAAGACGGCCTCTGCGCGCGCGCCGAGGATGAAGGAGACGGCGTCAATCCAGTGCGTGCCGATGTCGCCGACGGCGCGGAGCCTGCCGCCTTCGCTCGCAAGCAGGCGCCAGTTGTAGTCGGTCGCATGCAGGAGCCAGTCCTGGAAGAAGTGACCTTGCACATGCATGATCCGGCCGAGGTCGCCGCGCTGGACCAGCGCGCGCATCTGGAGCACGGCGGGAAAGAAGCGGCACATGTAGTTCACGGCGAAGACCGGTGAACTTTTCCTCTTCACCGCAGCAACCACCTTCGCGGTCTCCTTCGCCGTCATGCCAAGCGGCTTTTCACAGACGACGTGCTTCCCCGCCGCCAGGGCGGCGAGGGACTGCCCGACATGCACCTTGTTGGGTGACGTGATGTGGACGACGTCCACGTTTGGCGAGCGGAGCATGGCTCGGTAGTCGTAATCGCCATAGACCTCGGGGATGCCCCACTTCCGGGCGGTGGCCGTGGCGTTTTGGGTCGAACCGCAGATGGCGGTGACCTGCACGCCGAGGCGCTTCAGGGCCTCGATGTGAACCGGTCCGATGAAACCCGTGCCAATGACGCCCGCGCGGAGCTGGTGGAGAGGAATGCTCATGCGCCGGAATGTTCAACGCCGCACGGCACCGAGGCAAGCCTGCGCCGGAAGCCAGAGGGGATCAGAGGCCGGCCAGATGCAGCGCGACTCAATAGCGCTGCAACAACTCCAGGAACTTCTTGTCGAGCTTGTGTTCGCCGAGCGTTTCGTAGTTCACGTCTGAGCGGCTGCTGTCGAGCACGCCGAACGAGCCCCGGAAATTCCACAGCGCCCAGCCCCAGCCGGCGTCCTTCCAGTTCTTCAGGGAATCTTCCGCCCAGTGCAGGAAAACATCGTGAGGCGTCTTGCTGAACGCGCCCCATTCGCCGACGAAAACGCCGGCCCCGGCACTCTCGGCCGCCTTCCACGGCTCAATGCATGTCTGCCGCAGCCAGTCGCGGCCGTGCATGGGGAGATCAAGAAACGGTCCGCCGGCAACGCCGGGGGCGTATCGGAATGGAGCCGGCTTTTTTCCGAACTGCTGCGGGAGCGTGAGAGTGTCCTCCTTCGATCCGGGCGCGGCGGGCTTGAAGCTGATCTGGCCGATCTGGAGCCAGTCCCCGCTGATCACCCGGATGCTCACCTGTTTTGTGCCGGCGGGAATCTTGGCGGTGTAATCACGGTCGTAGAGGTTCTGGTAGATTTTGTATTTGGAAAGCTCGGCCTTCTTCCATTCTCCGTCGCCGGGGCCGGTCTTGAAATGTTTCTGGAACACCTGGCTTCCGTCGGCTTCGACGACCAGGTTCGCCGCCGAAGAAACCACCAGCACGCGCAGCCTCAACTGCGTGTCGGCTGCAAACGGCCCGTTCACGACGAGCGGATGCGAGCCCTCCGCCTTCTGGGGGCTCAGAAGGGTTCCGTTGGGCGCCTGCAACCGCGGCCATTCCGGCCGGGGAAAATTCTCGCCGTTCACCCAGCTTGCCTTGTAGTGGCTGATTTCCATCGGGGTGTAGCCGCGCGTGGCCTGTGCGATCCGGAGCGGGATGAGTTCCGGGATCGGGTTTTGTCCCCACTGCAGGCCGTCGGAGATGATGAGACGGTCCGGATCCTCCTCGCGGATTGCCGCCGCAAGCTTGCGCACAACCTCCACGTAAACCTGCGGTTCAACGCCTGCGGGCTCGTTCATCAGATTGAAACTGAGCCGTGTGTTCGGGATGCCCCGATACCGGCGGGCGAACGCGGCCCAATGTTTTGCGCATACCCGCTGCGTCGCGGCGTCGGTCCACAGGCTCGTCTTTTCCGCCGGCTTGGCGACGGTGTATCCGGGGGCGCGATGAAAATTGAGGCAGACGTGGATGCCGT
>JBAYGL010000622.1:0-2587 GCA_041666725.1 Limisphaerales bacterium | reverse complement strand
GCCCAGCAAATCGCCGGGAGCGGAAACGTCCGGTGCAGCTCCACGATGTCCACGTAATCGCGCGTCTCGGTGCGGGCGGAGAGCGCCAATGCCTTGTTGGTTGCGATGTCGAAGAGATGCAGCCGCCAGCCCAGCAACGGATCGCGTTCGATGGGAAAGAAGCGGAACGCCGAGTCCGCCGCCCAGTCTATCTCCACTGATTCGCCGCCCCCCCGGCTGACCTTTGCCTTGCGAAACGTGGCATCCTTCTCCCACTCGCCGTAACGCGAGGGCGTCTCGACCTGAAACCCGGCGAGGCGAAGCGTCTCCACGTCACGGTTGCTGGCCCGTGCCACCTCTTCGGCCACCTCGTGGAAAATGTCGAAGTCGTGCGAGAAGCGCGCAGAGTCATCGGCGGCGGTTAGCACGATGCCCCCCGGCGAAATGACTTTCCTCGCTCCGGTTGCCCGCCAGAACGGCTAGGATGTCTTTTTGTAAAGTGGTGAGAGGCATCGTTGCAGCTCCTGGGCTTCCCACCACGCGCGGCGGTCGCCGTATTCGCGGAGGTGTTCCACCACCAACCGCACATCCTCGATGTGACGGATGCGCGCGTCCGGGTGCCGAAACCAAAAACACTCCGAATGCCCGCGCACCAAGGCCGCTGCCCGCTCACACAGCTCCGGCGGAGCCGGCGTGGGCGGCGGCATCTCGCGAAGTTCATCGTGTTCGGCAGGCACGCTTGCAAGCTAAGGAAGGTTGGGAGGCGGGGCAAGCCGCCGTTGGCTCGTCGCCAAGCCCCCCCGGCGGCACCGGGCCGGGTTTGGCCCGGCCTTAGGAATGCGTTTCACCTGCCTCGCGGCGGAAGATTAGACCTGATGCACCGGCCAAGCTGCCGACAGTCCGGCATGTGGTGCGGCTTGTGACCGAGAATTCGGCGCTCACAGGGCGCAGCTTACAAGGCAAAGGTGCCAGTAGCAGCTCACTTCTGTTGCTTCTTCAGGTCGTCTTTGTTCTTTTTCCACCACTCTTGAAATGCACCGAGGGCCAAACTCTTGTAATTCCAACCGGAAAGTTTTCTGAAGTTTAGGCCCGCGTAGGAAGCTGTTCGCAGGTTTGAGTCGCCCTCCATGATCTCCATGAGAAACTCCAGTTTGTCATACTTACTAAACTCAGGGCGCTTCACCACATGTTGAATTATCGAGTTCCGCTCGTGGTAATATTGTTTTCTTTGGAACAATTCTCTTAGCTTTTCAAGGGGCAGCTTCGCGTCTTTCACCACTTCTTCAACATCGTATAAAACGGCTTCACCCCTCCCGAATGGCATCAATCTAGTTGGTTGTGCGAATCAAGAAGGTTCAGATAGGCGGAAGCGCTTTCCGATTGAAATGGGTGCTTCGAGTCGTCCCCCCAAGCGTGAAGTAAGTCAAAAGCGCGCCGATCGTCGTTCTGCGCAGAAAGAACGGTCTTTGCGAAATACATCGTGTTGGTCAATTGACCTACGACCGCTGAACTTGTGCTCAACTTGACATTCATTTCTGAGCGGAAGCCATCTATTGCTGGCTGAATTTCTTGCTTTAAGAGTGACTTCGCTTGGGCTTCTGCAACAGCCCGCACGGTTTCCCTGATGCGTTGAGTTTCAAACTCAGCGCTGATCCTGTTGGTCAACTGAATGAGGGTGGCCGAGACAATCTGGCTAAGTTGCTCATCTGCTTTCTGAAGGTGAATGGCGGTTTGATTTTTTACTAGCACGTAAAGAGTCACAACGATTCCAAAGTTCGCAATCGTAATCGCCGTTAGAGCAAACTTGATTACCCCCCATACGGCGTCTCTCTTAAACACTGGGTCTTGCGATAGCTTATGCGCCGTTTGGTCAACGATGTCCCTCTTGGCCGGGTCTTGAGTAAGTTGCAGAACCGTTTCCGTCACGATTTCCGATTTCTTAGCCTGAGTTTGTCGCTTCTTTTTCTGTTCGCTCATAATTTTGGTTCAGCTTTGCTGGCGATTAATCGTCGGCTGAGGCAGACACATTCCATGCCAGATGATAAGGTCCCAATTTGCTTCCCAGCAACCTCGACTTTTCGACTTCCACTGAGCCGATCTTACCGAGCAATTTCCACTTGCCCTCCCCCGCCCGCTTCGCTACGAATTTTCCCGGACAGCAGACAGAGGTTGGATTCCCGAATCCGCAGCGCGGAGCCATCGCAGGCTCGTGTCCGGCGCACGTTACCGGGCACGGTCAGCACCGTTCCCCGCGCGGGTAAGGGACTCAACCCCACGGTGGGACTGCTTTTCCGCGAAGAGAAAAGGATTCAGGGCGCCCGGAACCGTGTTCCGGGCACGGAGAAGCCAAACCACCGCACGGTCGAGGGTTTTACCCGCATGGCGGACTGTTTCCGCCGCACGGCAAAATCATTTCACCGTGCGGGAAAACCGTCCCACCGTGGCCTGTCTGAGGTTCAGATAACCACAAAAACAGTTGAAAGGACGAGAGTTATGGCAAAACAAGATTATCTCCCCGACCAGGACCCGCAGCTGCTCCTCTGGCACGACAACTTCAAGGCGCAGGTGGCGGCCTTGAAGACCACCTTCAGCCTGACGGACCCGGAGG
>JBAYGL010000621.1:0-2590 GCA_041666725.1 Limisphaerales bacterium | reverse complement strand
CCTGGAACATCCAGACTCCAAGCGACTGGGCGTTGCAGGAAGCCGAGTCAGGCCGCGTCATCAACTACCTCTGGACCTCCTCCACCAACATCCCGTGGAAGACGCTCAAGGGCCGCACCGTCATCATCACGGGTGAGGAAGCGATCGACGTCCGCTGGCCAAACACCCCCGTGCTGAAAATTGACACGCTCAAGACGGTGGATGAGTGAGCGAAGGGAGACGGTTTAAGATCAGGATTAGGATTAAGAGCAGAAAAGCAGGCTCCAGTCCACCATCCCTTCCTGCTCTTACTCCTGCTCTTTATCTTAACCCCATGACCAACCTCATTGACGGACGCGCCATCGCCGAGCAAATCCACACCGAGACCTCCGGTCGGATCGCAGCGCTCAAATCGTGCGGCGTGCAACCCGGCCTCGCCTTCGTGCGCGTCGGAGAGGATCCCGCCTCACGCGTCTACGTAGGGATGAAGGAGAAGACAAGCGAGCGGCTGGGAATCAAGTCCACCACCGCCGTCCTCCCGGATTCCACGACGCAGGCCGAACTGCTTGCGCTCATCGCGAAGCTCAACGCCGACTCGAACTGCCACGGCATTCTCGTGCAGGCTCCCCTGCCCCCGCACATTGACCAGGCCACCATCTTCGCCGCCGTCTCGCCCTCGAAGGATGTGGACGGCTTTCACCCCGTCAACGTCGGCAAGCTCATGCTCGGCGACACGACGGGCTTCGTGCCCTGCACGCCCGCAGGCGTCCATGAACTCCTCATCCGCAGCGGTGTGAAAACCGCCGGCGCGGAAGTTGTCGTGCTCGGCAGGGGCAACATCGTCGGCAAGCCGATGACCGCCATCCTCTGCCAGAAGGCGAAACACGCCGACGCCACCGTGACGCTCGTCCACTCACGCACGCGCGACGTGGCCGAGCACTGCCGGCGCGCGGACATCATCGTCGCCGCGATGGGTGTCGCGCATTTTGTGAAGGCGGACATGGTCCGTCCAGGCGTCGTTGTGATGGACGTTGGCGTGAACCGCGTCCCCGACCCAGCCGCGAAGAACGGCTCGCGCCTCGTTGGAGACGTGGACTTCGCCGCCGTGCAACCCATCGCCCGCCTCATCACGCCCAATCCCGGCGGAGTCGGCCCCATGACCATCGCCATGCTGATGCAAAACACCGTGCGGGCGGCGGAAGCCGCGACCAGAGGAAAGAGTAATTAGTGTTTAGTAATTAGTCTTCGCCCTCACTCCTCGAACTTTCCAAACAATTAATCACCAACTACTAATTTCTTTTCCACCCCCATGAACGTCACCCGCATCCTCCCCGACCTCCAGTGCGCGCTCGTCTGCGAAGACGTGCGGCAGGAAACAACCGGCAATTTCATCCTGCTCGGCGTCACCGCCTTCCTCCGGGTGCCACAAGTGCCCGTGACCGCGTTCCGGCTCTGCGTCTTCACTCGCTGGTGTGCCGGCGTGGGCAATTTCACAGAAACCGTGCGCGTCATCGCTCCGGACCAAAGCACCTTGCTGCGCGAGTCCAAGGTCAAATTCTCATTGCAGGATCCGGCGCACAACGCGACGAACCTCTCCGTCTTCGCCCAGATGGAGATTGCCGCCCCCGGCGTCTACAGCATCGAGGTGCTCGTGGACGACGTGATGAAGCTGCGCTTTCCCCTGCCCATCGTCGTCGCTCCGCCGCAGGCGCAGCCCGAGCCGCAGCCGGCTCCTCCGCAGGGCTCCTAGCGTCCCGAGGTTGCCGGACCCGCTGAGGCGTGGTTTCATCAAGCGGACTTGACTGAGCCGCCCAAACCACCCGTCTGGCAGCCGCTGACCTTCGGCGGCGTTGCCGCGTTTGCCCGGGCACCCTGGACACGGCTGTTGCTTCTCCAAACGATCGTCGCCGTGTTCATCGTGGCAGGCGTGGTCGTCTTCCTGGAGCGCTGCTGGTTCCCCGTGATAACCCAGGCGACAAAGGATGTCTCGGGCTTCGGCGCGGTGCGCGGAGGACAGCTCGCGTGGCCGAAGAAGGAGGCAACCGTGCTTTCCGAAAACCGCTTCCTCGGCCTCGTGGTTGACCTGGAGGACAGCGGCGGCACAGGCCAGATCGCCGACCTTCAGGTCGAGTTCACCCGTGACCGCATCAAGCTCGTGTCGCTTCTGGGCTACACATCCTTCCCCTATCCCGGAGGCGTGGAAATCGAACTGAACCTCCAGACACTCGACCCTTGGTGGAACGCATGGCGGCCTGCGTTCCTTTTCGGCGGCGCATTTGCGACCGTGCTCTTCCTCTTCATCAGCTGGTTTGCACTCGCGACAATCTATACACTGCCCGTCCGGGTGCTGGCGTGGTTTGCAAACCGTGCCGCGCCGCTGGGAAAATGCTGGCGGGTCGCGGCGGCGGCGCTGTTACCCGGCGCGGCCTGGATGGGCGGCGCGATCCTCCTCTACGCGGCAGAGCAACTCTCGATCATCGGCCTGGGCGTGGCATTTGGCCTGCACCTGATTGTCGCGTGGGTTTATGTGCTTGGCGCTCCGTTCTGTCTTTCTCGGAAGGGGGACGACCCGCTGGCGACGGGTGCCAACCCCTTCACTCCGGCACCCGTG
>JBAYGL010000620.1:0-2597 GCA_041666725.1 Limisphaerales bacterium | reverse complement strand
TAGGCGCGATACTCGCCGCGCACACCGTCCCAGAACGCCAGGTTCTGCGAGTCGAACGCGCCATCCGTGATGACGGGCGCGGCGCTCATGGGCGACCAGTGGAGCCCATCCGGCGACTTGAACGCGAGCAGCCCCTTCGGACTGTTTGAGCGGAGCATGGCCTTGTAGCGCGCGTCCGGCGCGGCGGACGGGTTCTCGTCCTTGAACACCGCAGGATGTCCGGCGTCGGCATTCACGCCGTCAAACTTGCCGCTGACGATGACTATGTTGTTGGCCTTCGATCCCTTGAACTCATGCAGGCCCAGCTCCGGTTTGATCCAGTGGATGCCGTCCCTGCTTTCCGCGTAGCAGCAGAACAGCGGATGCTCGCCCGTGTTGACCTTGCCCGGGGTCACCGTCAGCTGCCAGGCCTTGTAATACATGCGGTAGAGGCCGCCATCCTTGAAGATGCTGTGATAGCCGCTGCCGCTGCCCTCCCACGGTGCGTCATGCGTGATGGCGATCTCCTGCGGCACGGGATGATGCAAGCGCAGTTCGGCCTTGCCGGAAAGTTTCTCCACCAGCGCTCCGTCAACGAAAAGCTCGCGGTGCGAGCTGACATCAATGGGGGCGTCGGCGGCAAATGAACCGGCGCCGGCAAGTGCGAGCAGGCCGGCGGCCAGTGCCAGGGGCGATTTCAGGATGTGTTTGTTCATCATGGTGTTCTGTTCGCGTTGCATTTTGCTCAGATGTTTCAAGGAGATGGGTCGGTGCGGAACGGCGATGCCGGCAGGCCGTCCTTGTTCCAGAGATTCACCACGGGGAAGTCGGCCCAGCCAAAGCGCACCGCCGTCGGTTGCGGTATCTGCGTCGAATGCACCTCGACGTGATCACCAACGATCTCCGCCTCGGCGTTGACGAACTTGCGGTCGGCTCCGCAGATCGCGAAGCCTTCGAGCCGGTCGCCGCTGCAGATCAATCCCCGGCCGACATCGGTGAAGGAAACCACGATGCGATCGCCCCGCACTTCTTGAGCGCGATAGGTTGGTCCGCGATAGGTGACCTTCTCTCCATAGGCGACAGCGCGCGCAGTCAGCGCCAGCCGCGCGCCCACGGGTTGTTTGCGTTTGGGATGGATGTCCTTCTGGTCGCCGACGTCGGTGATGACCGCCATCGCAGTGCGCGGCACGGTCTGGCTCGTGAGCAATTGCGCCTCGCGCAGCTCGGCCCACAGGCTCTCGCGCGGTTCACGGGGCGGTGCGCCGAACGGAGCCAGTTGCACGAAGAGGAACGGAAAATCCCCCTGCTGCCAGGTCTTGCGCCAGTCAGCAATAAGCGAGGGAAAGAGAGTGCGATACTGCTTCGCGCGCGGCGAATTCCGCTCGCCTTGATACCAGATGACGCCCCGGATCGCGTAGGGCACCAACGGCTGGATCATGCCCCGGTAGAGGCCCGAAGGGCGTCGGAAGTTGAACGGCCCCATGGGAAGCTGCGGGCGCGGTGCGGGTGGTCGGCCGGCCTGTTTCGCTTCCGCAGCGGCGGATCCCCATGCCTTCAGCGCCGCCTGATACTGCGCCATGGCACGAGGGCTGTCCTTCACCTGTTCCGCGTATTCGTCGAGGATCGACTGAAACTCCGGACGGGACTTCAGCGCCTCGGGACTCATCCACGCCTCGGCCGGGGTTCCGCCATAGGCGGCGTCAATGAGGCCGACGGGCACCTTCAACGCGGCCTGCAAATCACGCGCGAAGAAATAGCCGACCCCTGAAATGTTCCCTACCGTCCGAGGACCGCACTCCTGCCAGGCGAGTTTGGTGGTTGCTTGCGGTTCGTCGGCGGCCTGTCGCGGCACTTTGCAAAGGCGGATCAGCGCGTTGGCCGAGCCGGCGATTTCTTCCTTCGCCCGATCACAGTCGGCGACCGGCAGGTCCATGTTCGATTGGCCGCTGCAAACCCACACTTCGCCGATCCACACCTTCTTCAGCGTGATCGTGTTCCTGCCCGTGATTGTCATTTCAAACGGCCCACCAGCCTCCAAGGCCGGCAGTTCAGCACGCCAGCGGCCACCGCGACAGATGCCGGTCGCCTTCTTTCCTTGGATGGCGACGGTGATTTGTTCGCCTGCGTCGGCGGTTCCCCAGACGGGAACCATCCGGCCACGCTGCAAAACCGCGCCGTCTGAAAACAGCGGATTCAGCCGGACATCAGCCAGCACGGGAAACGTGAGTGCTGCGATGCAAAGCGCCATGACGCCCGCGTCGCGGAGCAGGGACCGGCGGAAGCTGTGATGCGCGTCGGACGGCGTGTGATTCATGGTGTTCCGGTTTGTTGTGCCGTTGGTGAAATTACCACTCGCCGTCGCGTTTGAACTTCGCTTTCAAATTGACGCCGAACTGGGTGATGGAGTCGTCGATGTTCGCAAGAATGTCAGCCGTGTTGCGGCCCGCGGTGTTGCGAGCGGCGGGAATGACGGTGTTGCACTCATTGGCATCCATGAAGCGCGCGGCATCGAGCAGGCGCGGCTGGTCCTCCGGTGCGATGACCATGAAGCCGTGCTTGTCCGCGTGGATCAGATCGCCCGGCCGCACGGTGCGGCCAAAGACCTCGACCTCGCAGTT
>JBAYGL010000619.1:0-2608 GCA_041666725.1 Limisphaerales bacterium | reverse complement strand
GCCATCGCCTCCACCCATTTGTCCCATGCCGCGAGAGCTTCTTCGGAAGTCGGAAAACCGCCGGACAAATGACGGCTGCCGCCGCCGGGATAAATCGGATTGCCGTAGTTGGTTTGCAGCAGAATCTCCAGCCCACGACTGCGGGCGTCGTCGATCACGCGGTCCAGCCAGCGCCAGTCGTATGTGCCCTGGTCGCGCTCTGTTTTGGCCCAACCTCCCTGCAGACGGATCAGCTTGATGCCCAGCGGCACGAGGTAGTCCTTGTAGGAATCGTAGCTGGTGAAATCACGATCCAGCGTCTCGCAACCGAGCGACCAGTTCTGCCCGCTGATCTCGCCGACGCTGCGCGGCTTGATGGTGCCGATTCGTTTGAGTTTCGGGTCGAGCGTGGTCTGCACGCGCGTCTCGGAGGTGTCAATCACCTGCGCCGAAGCCGCCACGACAAGCCCAATCATGGCCGTCATCACCCATGTTGCGTTGTGTTTCATGATTGGTCTCAATTATCTGGCGTTTGTCACCGGTTCTTCGCTCAAGACCCCAGCCGCGGCATGACGCCTTGCCGGTCACCAACGCTTTGCGGAGCGCATCGAGTCGAGCGGTCCCTCTCCGTCGGCCGGTGGCAGCGCGGGGATGAGCCAGCCGGCGCGTCGAGCACATCGTAAGAAATCACAAATGGAAACAGCGTCGGCAACTCCTCAGCAGCCGGCTGCGTCGGAGGAGATGGGGCCTGAACAAGGCTCAAAAGCGCGATGCCCGCAGCGCTGTAATGGACGTTTTCATGCATAGTTTCGCTTTTCTTTCGAAACGAGTGTCATTAACCACCCACAGTTTGCCTCCTCGAATTTGGCGGATTGCAGGCGTGCGTTGATCCTTATGGCTTTCTTTCGACTGCAAACACCCGCGTGGCGCGATCTTCAAAACTCACGCTGAAAGATTCAATGTCATCGCCGATCTTCGTGCCACGATACAGGTCGCGCACGCTGGCCTTGCGGGGCAGCCTGATGTTTCGCACACCGGCTTCCTTGACGCTGACCGCCAGCAGTTGACGCGAAGCCCAGACGACGTCCCCGCCATCCACATAGATGTGGACGCCTGCGAGTTTAGCCATCCCGCGCAGCAATTCAGCCGGCAACAACGGTGCCGACGAATATACCGCCGTCCAGTCGCCATGCTCCTTGATCACAAAACCTGGCCGGCCGTCTGGCAGGGTCCCGACGACCTTCGCGTCGGGATCGTCCGCGTAACAAACAGGGGACGTTTGGCGATCGCCACCGTAAACAACACCGTCCAGACCGGCGGTCAGCGGATGCCCGGGCTTAAGTGTGACGCGCAGCGCCGCCGGTTCGCGTGACAATCGTAACTTGATTCCCGTCAACTCCGCCATGCCGGTCTCGTCGAGTTTCCCATCGCGATAAACACCCGGCGCCCAGAGAAACAGCAGCACATGGTGGTCGCGCTTGAGAGTATCAATCGCTTTGCGGTCAGCGGCAGTGGGCGCGAAGCTTGTTGGAAAGATGAACAGCTTCCGGTCGCCGATGCGGGCGAGGTCGGTTGTGAGGTAATGCCCGACCGGTGCGCCAATGCGATGCAAGGCCGGGAGTTGTCTCAGCAGAAGCCAGCTCCCCAGCGGATCGGCAACCCGCAGGTAACACAGGCTCTTTTCATCCACAACGAAGGCGGTTTCATCAACAGGAGCACGGTCCAGCGCCAACGCTTCGCGGGCTTTTCCGGCAAGTTCGCCGATCCGGCCCATCAGCGTGGGATGGTTGTATTTGTTGCCCCCAACATCAAACCACCATTGCGCACTGCCGTTGACGATGCAGTCGGCCAGTTCCTTGTCTTGCTGCAGGATGTCACCCGCCAAGTCCGCTGGCCGGCCCCATTCGCCCACGCTGCCGCCTGAGAGGGACGTGCGGATGTCGTTCTCGTCAAACCACAGCTTGCCGTGGAGCCGGACGCTGCCGAGCAGTGACATGAAGTGGCTGGTGCCTTCGCCGCCGAGTTGACGAAACGCGTAGCTGGTCGGGCTTGTGAGGAAATCCACGTCCGGAGAGGCGAGGACTTTTTCAAGCGCGAGATGTCCGGCATTCTGCTGGCGCTGTTCCCCGCAAAGCTGGAGCAGGTAACCGTAAAAGACACCGGTGATTTTCCTGCGCCCGGTGGTCTCTTTTACCGCCTTCGCAAAGCAGGCGATGGTGTCGGCCACGAGTTCGGCGTTGTAGAGATAGTAATCAACAACGGCCTGCTCCTTCGCCGGATCGCGCAATGAGCCCGATTCGGTTTTCTGTCGCTGGGCTTTGGTCGGAAGGGCCGCTGTCGCGAGCGTCAGGGACGGATCGGCCCATGCGGCGCGGAGGCGCTTGTCGGTGCCATACTTCGTCTTGAGCCAGTTGCGGAAGCGCGCGACGTTCGCCGGCGAATAGTCCACCCATTGGTTCTCATTGCCGCCCCACATCATCCATTCTTCCGTCGTGCCGGAGGCGAGATGGTAACCGACGACGCGATCCGCGTATGGCGACGTTTCAATGTGCGCGATCAACCGTTTCAGCGCCGCCACCGTGTCGCGCCGCCAGGTTTCCGACGCCCAACTCGGCGCGGGCTTTCCTTC
>JBAYGL010000618.1:0-2625 GCA_041666725.1 Limisphaerales bacterium | reverse complement strand
TCTGCCTGAAAATCGCCGTGGCGCTGCTCAAACTCTGCGGGCGTCCCTCCCGGCCGGGCTGGCAGCGCAGCCACCGCCCGCCCACCTTGACCGGACGATGAACCCCGAACGCCAGAGCGCCCAACTCTTGGAAGCCCCAGCGCCCTCCGCCCCCAAGGGCCTGTTTCGCTCCGAGAACAGCTATGACCTGATCCGGCTTTTGCTGGCGGTCCTGGTGGTATATTCCCATTCCTTCCACCTGGGGCGTTACGGAAAGGATCCGTTGGAACATTCCGTTCATACTCAAATGGTGCTGGGCCATCTGGGTGTGCTGGGCTTCTTCGGCCTCAGCGGTTTCCTGGTGACAGCCAGCCTGGATCGCAGCAATGGCCTGGCCTCCTTCTTGAAAAAGCGGGTGATGCGGATATTCCCGGGGTTTTGGTGCTGTCTGGCCGTGTGTGCGTTCGGGTTTGCGCCCGCAATTCAGATGGTTCGCGCGGGCAACCTGGATGACTTCATGTGGACCGGGGAACACGGAGCACTTGGGTTTGTGTGGCGGAACGCCCTGCTCGCCATGCAGCAACTGAGTGTGGGCCGCATTTTGGACGGACTGCCGATGACCGAGCACGGTCTCAATGGGAGCCTGTGGTCCCTGCTGCCGGAATTCAGCTGCTATGTTGCGCTGGCCGCTCTGGGACTGGCTGGAGCCTTGCGCGGAAACCGGCCTCTGCTGGCCCTTGCCGCACTCGCACTCACTGGCTTTCACTGGATCAAGGTGGTCGCCGCCGGCTCGGTTTCCTGGCCGACATTGCCGCCTTTTGCATTCGGTTTTCAAACACCCTTCCTGGTGGCCTTCGCCGTGGGCGCGTGCCTTTACGCATGGCGGGAGCATTTTGAGCCCACCGCTGCCGCGACCGCCCTCATCGGGCTTGTGCTCGCCTACACGCTGCGCCGGGGCGGCTTCCTGCTGGCCGGGCCGGTCCTTGTGCCGTTGTTCGTCGTGTTTGCCGGCGCGCTCTGGCGTTGCCATTTGCGGCACGACTTTTCTTACGGCCTCTACATCTACTCGTTTCCCATGCAGCAACTGCTGCAGGCCGCATGGCCCGGCCAGTCGTGGACAACCTTCCTTGCCTTATCTTTAGTTTTTTCGTTCGCGCTGGCTGCGGGGAGTTGGTTCGGCGTGGAGCGGCGTTTTCTTCGCGGTCGCAATCCTGCCACCACCGCGACGTCATGATGGGTCTGTGTTCCGGCCTTTCTCGTGCAAGTTTCCGTCATCATCCCGACGCACAACCCGCATCCGGTCCGGCTGCGGCGCACCCTGGCCGGACTGCGGGCGCAGACCCTGCCGCCCGATCAATGGGAAGCGTTGCTCGTGGACAACGCTTCATCCCCGGCGGTCGAACTTCCTGCCATTTCGGCATCGGCTCCGCCGAACTTGCATGTCGTTCGCGAGCCGCAGCTGGGCCTCACTGCAGCGCGGCAACGTGGCTTCGTTGAAGCTCAAGCTCCACTGTGCGTGCTGGTGGACGATGACAATGTCCTGGTTCCGGATTATCTCGCGAACGTCGTGCGTTTATTCGCCGCTAATCCCCGGGTCGGCGCGTTGGGCGGGAAAAGCCTCCCGGAATTCGAGACCGAGCCGCCGGACTGGGCCCGGGAGTTTTTGCCGCTGCTGGCGTTGCGTGACCTGGGCGACAAGCCGTGTGTTGCCGAGGGTCTGCGTCCACCGGGAGCCACGCACAACCAGTATCCCGACCGGGCCGCGCCGATCGGGGCGGGCATGGCCATCCGTCGCGAGGCGGCGCTCCGATGGATGGGCGACAATCCGGATTCAACCTTGTCAGATCGACGAGGCCGGGAATTGAGCTCGGGCGGCGACAATGACATCGTCTTCACGGTGCTCAAGCACGGCTGGGCTGTCGGTTACTTTCCTGAACTTAGTCTGACGCATCTGATTCCATCGAGCCGACTGACAGCGGATTATCTCGGTCAGATCAATCATGGCATCCAAAAATCATGGGTGCAGGTGCTGGTGAAATACGACGGCTGTCATTGGACGCCGGTGTCCGCCTGGACGGTGCTGTTGCGGCAAATCAAGGCTTGGTTTACTCATCGCGCGTGGACTGGCACGGCGGCGCGCATCCGTTGGCGTGGCGCATGCGGTCATTTGCAAGGGCTGGGCCAATGGAAACGGACGAAAGAATCAGCCACTCTGAAAGAGCCTGAAGCGTGAAAATCGAGTCTGCAATCCTTGGTATAGGTGGCCGTTTGTGCCATGACGCGAATGCCGCGCTGCTGGTGGACGGGCGGCTGGTTGCCTCGGTGCAGGAGGAACGGCTCTCCCGGCTCAAGCACGACGGCGCGTTTCCCTCACTCGCGGTGGCCGAGTGTCTGCGCCTGGCGGGGCTTGGCCCGGAAGCCATCACCGATGTCGTGTTCGCCGAGAAGCCGGTGCAGGCAAGGCTGTTCGACATAACACGAACCGGCGGCAGCGCTTTCCGCCTGTTAGGTCGGCTGGTTCCTGAGTCGTGGAGCGGGCACTACACGCTCAAGGCCAGGGCGCTCTTCCCCGACGCACGGTTTCACTACGCATGGCACCATCTCTCGCATGTGGCGGGTGCGTATCACACCTCGCCCTTCGAGCGG
>JBAYGL010000617.1:0-2653 GCA_041666725.1 Limisphaerales bacterium | reverse complement strand
CCAGTCCATTATTTAGTATCTTAAAAGTTAAATCTTGTGTTTTCAGCGCAAGATATTTTCCGTTTTCCATTTTGGTTCCGGCTATGCCGGGTTGGGAATTGGAATTCTTATTATCCTCTGGTTGCCGATGTCGGCAACATAGAGCCATTCAACGCCTTTGCCGTCCTTCATTGCTGCTATGCCAACCGGATTGTAGAAGGATTGGCCGGCGAGCCCGCCGCCGACCACACAAATGTCAACGTTGTGATGAATCGTTCTCATTATTTCTCCTTTTGTTTTGAGCTTGTGCTTCTGTAAGAGCGGTGCAACGGAAGCTTCCCGGCCGGTCACGGTCTGGCCCGGAACTCGAGGTCCGGCTGGTCGCTGACCCAGAACACAAATCCCGACCCCAGGGAGCCTCCCTGCTGTTTCACGAACATTGGGTTGGCACCCTTCTTCAGCTTCACCGTCGCATAGAGGGGCTCATGGCCGCAGAACTGGCAGGCGTACATGTTCTTTTTCTCATCGCTCATCTCGGAGATCACCTTCTCGCCGTTCAGCCAGATGTCGCACCAGAAATCCAAGCTGACCGCCAAACGCACCGTACGGTCGTCCGGACTGATGATGGTCGTCTGCGCGAAGCTGAAGTCATTGGCCGAGGAGCCGGTGCGCACCTTGCAGTTCACGCCGATTTTTATGCGCACTTTGCCATGGTCCATGTCAAGGGGGCCGAGGCGGACATCGGGCGAACTATCGTCGTCGAAGGACCAGCCGAAGCGCCGCTGGTCACGAGACACCAATTCCGCCGGCACGTCATAGACCGCGCTCAGGCTGCGGTTCGTCTCGGGGGGATAGACCGTCTCGAACCCCTTGCTGATACCGGAGTACCAGGGCTCAAGCCCATGACGCCAGAACGACTTGAACGGCCCGGTCGTGCCCCAGACCGCCGAGGGGAGCGGCCGCCAGGAGGGGAGCCATTTCACCCCGTAGAGGCCAAAGGCGCCATCGCGACGCACGGTGACGCGCGCCTTGCCGGCCTTGAGTGTCACGGGAGGGAAGACGGTCTGTTCCGGTGTCCGCGCCTTGACGGTGGTCACCGGCAGCGGCAGGCTTGCGCCGTTCAGTGTCACAGTGCCGACCCCACGCGCCTCCGCCGTGTGGCCGAGGACCAGGGAGTACGGGCCGTCCGCCGGGACGTCAAGTTCGAAGGTGACCGCGCCGTCGCGGAGCATGAGCACCTCCTCGCCGCGCCAGTCCGGGTTGACCGTGGCCGAAGCCACGCGTTCAACCTTGGCGTCGGCCGCGCACAGCCTGGCGATCTCCTCGGCGTTCAGGACCGGCTCGCCGTGCTTGTAGAAGCCGTCCTTCACAGCACTCAGTCGATCCGGGAAGCGGGTGGTTACCTGCGCCTCGGGCATCATGCCCAGCTTGACGTAGGCGTGCATCAGCGGTGCGGCGGCCAGCGCGGTGCGGGCCCGCGAATAATGCCCCTGCTGGATGGCCGCCTGGGCCTCCGCCAGCCCCTTCTCCAATTCCTCCATCTCAGGCTTGGTCAACGCGCCTTCGCGCAGCCCGCCGGCCGAAACCTGCCCCAGCAGGTTCTGGGCAAAGGCCAGGCGGCGCCACGCGAACTGAACCAACTCCGCCGGCACGTCGGTCCTGGCTGCGGCAATGCGTGCGCCGGCCGCGCAGCGGAAGGAGCGTAGTTCGTAGGGGGCCAGCTCCAGCCGCAGGGCGTTCTGCTCCAACCGCTGTGCCGCACCACTGGTCAGCGAGCGCACCTCGCCCGCGTCGGCCAGCGTGAGCGTGATGGTGACCGGCAGCCGCTCCCGGTTCACGGCGTAGAAGTAGAAGCCGTCGTCGAGCTTGGCATGCCAGACCGCGACCGGGTCGCGCGCCGCTTCCAGCCGCGTGAAGGGCTTGGCCGGCAGGGCCTGGTACTCGGCGAACCAGGGGCGCCAGATCTCCGGGTCGCCGAAGATGTAGGAGTTGCCGCCGTCACGCAGGAAGGTGCTGTCCTGCTCCGCCAGTACGGCCGCATACTTCTCCAGCGTGTTCCGGCCGGCGCCATCGACTTGGGTGCAGTAGGCGTAGGTGCCCTTCTTGAAAATTACACCCAGCCTGGGCAGGGGGAAGCATTTCCCGGGTTCTCCAGGATACCACTCGTGGTATAGCATATAGGCGGCGAAGCCGCGTAGATGACCGAAGCCTACCGCCACGTTCTGCGGGTTGAAGAAGCCGTCGTAGGTGGCCTGATCGCCCACCCCGGTGCCTCGATTGCCGTAACGGGCGACGGGTATCACCGCCACGCCGGGCATGCCGGCCAGGGCCTTCAGGTCAATGCCGATGCCGCGCCAGCGTTCCTCCAGGTTGTCCGGCACGAGATAGGAGGTGTCGCAGTTCCCGTCGCCGACCACGCCGAAGAACAGGTCGGGGCGGTCCTTGCCGCGCAGCCGGTCGCGGATGCGCTGATGATACTCCATCACCTTGGCGCAGCGCCAGGCTTCCCATTTCTCGCGCATGCCGGGGGCGGTCAGGAACTTGTAGCGCTGATTGAAGCGCTGCGTGTCGTCGGACGCGACGGGCTTGCCCGACAAAGCCTTGGCGAAGTCGGGGACAGTGACACCGGTTTCCTTGGTGAACTGCGCGATCATCCAGTCGTCGTACCCCCAGT
>JBAYGL010000616.1:0-2654 GCA_041666725.1 Limisphaerales bacterium | reverse complement strand
CAGTTTTCAAGGCGGTGGCTTGCAGGGCCAGGCTGGCGTGCAGTTCATCCGGGGCCAGCGGACGCGGCGCAACCTGGCCGCTGAGGTGAAACGTGTCGGCCCTGGCCCACTTGGTTTTGCCGTTGCTCAAGGTTGCCTCGGCGGTCGCGTCCCAGTCGTTGGTGCGTTTGGAAAAACGGCTCAGGCGGGCGGTGAGGAGCACGCGGTCGGCGTTCACGGGTTCACTGCGAAAGCGCCCGGCTTCGAGGCGCAGCTCGGCGCTGGTCACGCCATTGGTGCCGGGTGGCTGGACTATTTTAACGGCCAGGCTGGCGTTGCGCCCGCCGCCCCAGGGCGTGCGGGCATCAAGCGCCTTCACCTTCAGATCGGCCTGGACGCCGCGTTCCAGACGGGCGTCGCCGCGCAGTGTCAGTTCAATTTCCGGGGGCGCTGCGAACTGCACGCGGTCCAGCTCGGTGAGCACGCGGTGCAGCATCGCCTCGGCGGCGGACCGGGATGACGGGGAGGCGGGGGAGGCCGCCGTCTTTTTTGCCGGGCGCTGACGCAACGCGGTGGCGTTGGTCACGACGGCGCTGAACTTCAACTGGATGCCCTGCACGGTGGCGTTGAGCCGGGGGAGTTCCCACACGTCGCCGGGCAGGAAGAGCACGGAGGTGGCGAGGTTCGTCACGGTGAGCGTGCGCGGCGGCAGGTTCGAGGGCGCAATCGTCCATGAAAACTCCCCCTCCCGCAGCGTCACTCCGTTGACGATGAACTGGAAGTGCTGCAACGCCTCCTGATCGAGCTGCACCTCGGCCTCGGCGGCTGAGAAATGCGGTCCGGTGGCGTCGCCGGGTTTCTCCACGGTGATGCCCTCGGCGACCAGGCCGCGGAACCATTGCCAGCGCAGCCGGTCGAACTTCACGCCCAGCCCGCGTGCCCTGAGCTCCCCGAGCACGGGCCGCTTGATGAAGTCCGGCACGCCGACCTGGTTGAACCAGAGGAAGGCGGCGAGCGCGGCCAGGATCGCGAGCCACACGACGATGCGCAGGCAGCGGAAGCCCACCCGGCACACGCGCCAGAAGGTCCAGCGTTTCGGTTTGGGCTTGGTGTCGGGCACGGGGGCTGGCCGTTAGCGGGTCCTTGTTGAACCCAAACTCCGAAGCCGGCGATGGTCGGCGGTTCGGAGCGCGGCCTTCAGGCCGCAGAAATGCGGGCATGCCGGAGACTTTTCGATCACACCAATCCGACCGGGGCGTTCTGCGGCGTGAACGCCGCGCTCCGCGCATGGCAAGCACGTTTCCAGCGTTCTATGCTTCAGTATTTGGATTGTAACGCCGACTCCGTATGAAGGTTGGTGGAACTGGCAGCGGTGGCCGAGTTGCTCCTTCTCCCTTCGCGGAGCGAGGGGAGAAGGTGGCCGCAGGCCGGATGAGGGGAGCGGCCACCAACGCCGACGCAGCCAACCCCTCACCCCGGCCCTCTCCCCTTGCTCCGCAAAGGGAGAGGGAGGAGCGCAGCTGCCTGCGCTTGGGTTCAGGCAGATTTCACCGGTAATTGATATGACAGGGTCGGCTGCCGGCGGGTGCCGGAGCGGTCGGCGGCAATGCAATTCTCCAGCGTTCATTCCAGGACCGGCGCTCTGCTTCCCTCACTTCGGCGGGCCGAGGTATTGGACGATGTAGTCGAGGTAGAGCGAGCGCGGAAATTCAAAGACGAGCGGCTGGCCGCTGCGCGGGTCGGTGACGGCCGCCCACGGGTTGCGGCCCCGCGGCAGGGTGCCAAAGGTCACGGTGTTGGTGCGCGCGACCGGCCCGGCCAGCTCCACGCTCACCCGGTGGTTGCGCTCCGAGACGCCGTAAACGGGCAGCGCATCAGCCCCGAGGCGAGTCCATTGCTCCGCGCGCAACTGACCGAGACGGAACAGGGTTTCCTCCAGGGCGATGTTTTTCACGTCGTCCGCCGCCTCGCCGCCTTCGCTCCAGCGTCCGTCGGCGGCGCGCGTCAGGCGGCGGCTCCGGCCGTCGAAGGACACGGTGAGGGCGGCGACCTGGTTGGAGGTGAAGCGCCAGACGGAGCGCTCCTGAATTTTGTAGAGTTCCCAAGCCAGGCTTTCCACATCGGCGCGCGGGACGACATAGACGGCGCTCTCGTCGTGCCGTCGGGCGAACAGGCTGTCCACCTTGCCGCTGCCGAATTCGAGCCGCGCCACCAGCATGTTTGTGAGGCCGCCGGTTGCGTTGGTCGCGGACTTGAGGAGGCTGATGGAGCGTCCGGCGGGCGCGAGGCCGTAGGGGGTGAAGTCGGTGACCACTTCCTTCGCCAGCTCGGCGGCCTCGAGCGTGACGAGCCGGGCGAGGAAGGATTGCAGGAACTGGGGATCGGTGGCCGATTGCAGCTTGTCGTCGGCGACCCACACCAGGTTCGTCGCGGAGTTGGTCTGGAGGCGCAGCGTGAAGTTTTCCTTCCCGCGGATCTCGATCGCATCCACGGCGTCTCCCGGCAGCGCATCCAGCAGGCGGTGTTCGCAGAAGTCCCACACGGGTGCGCGCAGGGCTTCGAGCCGGTCGCGCGGAACGAGCATGATGTTGGTGGTGGCGAGGCTGCGGGCGAAGACGAGTTCAGGCTGGTTGGTCGGACTTTTCCCGAACTGCACCACGAGCAGGTCGTTCGTG
>JBAYGL010000615.1:0-2655 GCA_041666725.1 Limisphaerales bacterium | reverse complement strand
CAGCGAGCGCACCCCTGCCCCGAAATCCCGCCAGTCATCATGCCGGAATACAAGCCCATTCCACCCCGGCTCCACGACATCCTCCGCGCAGCCCACGCGGTCGCTGACCAGCACCGGACGCCCGCAAGCCAGGGCTTCGTTGACCGCCAAACCCCACGTCTCCGCATACGCAGAGGGCAGGACAAACACATCGCCCAGCCGATACGCCACCGGCATGCGGCTCTGGTTTTGAAAGGGCAGGACGCGGCACCGCGCCGGTTGCCGCTCCGCGATTTGCCGGACCTGTCCGCCCAGCACGCCGTCCCCCAGCATGACCAGCACCCATCCGGCGGGAGCCTCCCGGAGGAATGCCTCCATCAACTCGACCGGCCTTTTCTTCGGCTCGAACTTGCCCGCGAAGAGCAGCACCCGCTCGCCTGCCTTCACCCCCAGCTCGGCACGCCAAGCCCGCGCAGCCTCCTCATGTTCCGCCTGCGGCTCGGCGAACCGCTCCACCTCGATGGAGTGCGGACACTGAAACAGCCTGTCCGGCGGCACGTCGAACGCCTCGTAATAGCGCCGGTTGGCTTGGCCCACACACAGGAACGCCCGCGGCCAGCGGAAAATCCGCTTCAGCATCACGCTCTTGAGCCATGCCTTGAACCCGCGCTGCCCGTCGAGCAGATGCGAATCGCCGCGAAACAGCACCGGTGTGCCGCAGGCGGCCCAGGTGCGCAGCGCGGACAGGTGCGAGGCCCAGGCGTAACCCGTCAAATGGATCGCGTCCGGCTGCCACGCATTGACCCGTGCGGCCAGCTCCGGATTTCGCAGGCCCCGGAAATGGTGCGTGCCCGGGTCGCGCGCCGTGTTCGGGACCAGTTCCCGGTCGTAGCCCTCGGTCAACGGAACATCCCATGCGAACTTGCGACCAAAACCCCGGTCAGCCACCGCGTCAGCGCCGTCATGCCAGGTGAAGAACACCTTGACCTCCAGATCTCCCCGTGCAGCCAGCCGGCGGTGCAATGGCGCGTAGTATTGGACCGGGTGCGAAACGACAAACGCGATGCGTTTTTTGGCGATCACTGCGGTGTCGGGTCAGCTATGAAACGCGCGCTCCGCCTGGCCGCGCGGTTGCGCAAATTTTTTGTCCGCTGGCCGCCGCAGCCGTAAAGACCCTCAACTGCGCTTGCGCCACGGCCGCCGCGCTGTGCCGTTGCAGCCCGGCCCTCGCCAAACCGGAATCCTTCACCCCGGGTTGGGCGAGACGGTGAAGGCATCCGGCAACGCGCTCCGCGCCCGTGCGCATCGCCTCCTCACCCGGCGCGAACGAAATCCGCTCGCAGCCGTCGGCAAATTCGCCGAGCAGTTTTTCCAGCACGCCTCCAGCAGGCGCGATCGCGAGGGTTGGCCTGCCCGCCAGCAGCGTCGGATAGAGTTTGGACGGCGAGTAGGCGGCGTCCTCCGATCCGAGCAGCAACGCAATGTCCGTCTCCAGCAGCAGCCGCAGGGAGTCGAGATAAGGGATGCGCGCGGATGATTCATGCACCAGGTCGGCCACTCCGGCGGCCGCCGCGAGCGCGCCCGTGGTGGATTCCCCGGTGCCCGCCGCCGCGTAGGATGTGCCGAAGAAAAACACCTCGATTTCCAGCCCCTCCTTGCGCGCTTGCGCCAGGCCGCCAAACAAAACCTCCAGCGCCGGCTTCATGTCCATCCCGAGCCGCCCGGCATAGGCAACGCGCAAACGCCGGCCCGGCGCCGGCAGCAGAGGGGGACTCACCCCGACCTTCCGCCGCGCCAGCTCCATGTCCGCTTCCGGCGCGCCGAAGGTCAGCACGCTGCCGCGTTCCGGCGTGAACCACGCGTATCGCCGGGCGAGCGAGTCGAGATAACCCTGCGAAACGCTGATGACGTGCGCGCATCGCCTGAGTGTCCAGCCCTCCAGCAGGCGGGCGTTGAGACGGGCGACGCGATACTTCCAGCCACCCGGCGGACGCGGCGCGCCCGGCTGCTCATAGTAGTCGTTCAGCCACGGGTCTTGCAGATCAATCACGTAGGGCACCTTGAAGCGGTTCAGCCAGACCCGGCCCAGCGGCATCACGGCAAATTGCGTCGTGGAGAAGTAGACCAAGTCAGGCCGCCAGTCCCGCACCAGCCTCGTTCCTTCCCGCCACAAAAACGGCAGGGCGCGCAGGGCGATGTTCCCCACGCCCGCCCGGCGGCGCAGACACCGCGTCCGCACCACACGCACCACTGCCGGCACGGTCTCCAGCAACTCCGGCTCCAGCGGCACGCCCGGCTGGGGATCGTCCACCGCGAGCACCGTCACCTCCCAGCCCGCCGCCACGAAGTGCGGCAGGCTCATCCGCACCCGCTGCATGTCCGGCGTGTTCGACGGCGGAAAGTGCGGAGAGACAATTAAAAGTCGCGGCACAAAACTGCTTCCTGTGACTGCCGGACGGGCAGGCAGCCCGGCCAAGTCCCCTCTCACTGCCAGTGGACCTCGACCTGGGTGAATGATTCAGGATCGATCTCCCCGAGCGGTTCGCCGCCCAGCGCACGGATGCAGAAACGCGCGCGGAGTTGCGTCAGACAGGCGATAGGATTCCCCATGCCGTTAAACCGGTGCGGGTGCAGTTCCATCACCAGACACGAACCCGCCGGAGCAGAGACCCGCGT
>JBAYGL010000614.1:0-2659 GCA_041666725.1 Limisphaerales bacterium | reverse complement strand
CGCCGGTCTTGAACGGGATGGCGCGGATGGCCTTCTCGGTGCCCTCGACCGTGCCGTCCGTGCCGAGGCCGATGGTGACGGTGACGCGCGTGGTGAGCCGGCCGGCGGCCTTGAGCTTCTCGTAGGTGCGGAAGCCTTCCACGTTTGAGTTGCGCTCGAAGATGCTGGTGATGCCCACCTCGTTGTAATTCTGCAGCAGCTTCACAAGCGAATCGTGATACACGTCCTCCGGCACGGTGCGCGACGGCATGAACTTCAAGGTCAGCGCGCCGCAGTTCTCCAGCATGCCCGTCGGCGAACCATCCGGGCCAAGATGAATCTTGCCGCTGCCCGGCGGCTTTGTGTCCTTCGTGACGCCCGCGACGCGGAGGGCGGTGGAATTGAGCACCTGCACCTGCCGGTTGGCGTATTGCCAGGTGAAGACGGCGGGATGGGTGGGTGCGGCGGCGTCGAGATCGGCGCGAGCGGGCAGCCGGCGCTCGCGGATGCGCGTCACGTCCACGCGCGGCAACTGAATCCAAGCGCCGGGTGCGCTCGCGGCAATCTTGCGCCGAACCCAGTCCTGAATCTCACCGATGGAACCAAGCTGGACGAACGGCTGGGTCACCTCGCCCCGCGCCGCGCCCGTCGCGTGGACGTGCGTCTCAATCAGGCCCGGCACCACCATCCGGCCTTTCGCGTCAATCACACGCGTCCCCGCGCCGATGAACTTGCGCGCCTCGTCATTGGCCCCCACGGCGACGAACACGCCCTCTCGCACTGCGACAGCGGACACCCGCCGGGACGCCGCATCCATCGTGACCACCTTGCCATTGAGCACGACGAGTTCGGCGGGTTTCTCGGCAGCTCCCGCACCGAGCCAGAATGTCAGGGCCAGGGCGCAAAACGCACGTTCGATGGGTTTCATGGGCAATTTGCTTTCACGTCTCTGGTGGTTGCTTAGCTTGGCTTCGACGCCAGTTGACGCGTGCAAAATCACTTCGTCTGGTTTCACGCGAGTTCCGGTGAAGTTTCCGCCCTGCCCTTGTCGTCCAAAAGAGCGCTCATGAAACTCCTGCAACACCTCGTCCTTGCCGTCCTCTTCGCCTCGCCACTCCTCACGCAGGCCCAGCCCGCGAGCGACCGCCTGGTCGTCCTCATCAGCGTGGATGGCCTCGCGTCCTACTTCTTCGATGATCCCAAGGCCAGCCTGCCCACCATCCGCAAGCTCGCCGCCGAGGGCGCGCGGGCCGGACGGATGCGCGCCTCGCTGCCCACCGTCACATGGCCCAACCACACGACGCTCGTCACCGGCGTCACACCCGGCAGGCACGGCGTGCTCTACAATTCCTACTGGGACCGCGCCAAGGGCGCCTCCGTGCCGCTCATCCCGGACCCGCTGTTCAACAAGGAGGAGATCGTCAAGACACCGACCATCTACGATGTCGCGAAGGCCGCCGGCCTCAAGACCGCCGCGATCATCTGGCCCGCCTCACGCGGCGCGAAGACACTCGACTGGACCGTGCCGGACTGCTTCAGCAATTCACTCTGGACCGCGCACAGCACGCCCTCGCTGCTCGCGGAATTCCGCGAAGCGAAGATTCCCTATGAACGGCAGGAGGAGTGGTGCAAGGCCCCGGGCGGCGGCGTCCCCCGCGACCGCATGTATGCCCAGATGACCGCGCACGTCATCACGAAGCACCGCCCCAACGTCATGCTCCTGCACCTTGTCGAGGTGGATCACGTCAACCATCAGAGCGGGCCGCGCAGCCCGGAGAGTTACGAGGCCGTCGCGTTCGCCGACGCCATGGTGAAGGAGGTCTTCGATGCCGCGAACGCGGCCTTCCCCGGCAAACTCACCTTCATCGTCAGCTCCGATCACGGGTTCATCCCCTACCAGCAGCAGATCCAGGCGAACGTGCTGCTCAAGAAGGAAGGCCTCATCACGGTTGCAGGGACCAGGGTCATCGAACGCAAGGCCTGGGCGCTCGGGCAGTTCGTCTACGTGCTCGACCAGCCGCACCGCGCTGAACTCGTCAAATCCCTCGCCGCCAAGCTCCGCGCCGTCGAGGGCGTCGAATCCGTCATCGAGGAAAAGGATTTTGCGAAGCACGGCCTCGTCAACCAGGACGTGGACCCGCGCATGCCCAATCTCGTCATCAACCCCAAGGACGGCTACTCCAACTCCGACACGGTCGCCGGCGATCTCCTCGTCTCGCCCAAGAGCGACAAAGTGAAGGGCGCACACGGCCACGACCCCTCGCATCCCCTCATGCACGCATCGTTCGTCGCGTGGGGCGCGGGCATCAAGCCGGGCACGGTCGTGAAAGAAATCCGGAACCTCGACGTGGCCCCGACGATGGCCCACCTGCTGGGCTTGGAGATGAAGAACGTGGACGGCCGGGTGCTGAAGGAAATCCTGATCCCGGGCAAGCGCTAGCCGCGCGCCGCTCAAACCAGCAGGCGCTGGCGCACCAGCCTGTCCAGGCAGTCGCGCACCGCGAGACCAATGGCCTTGTCGTTGCGCACCGTCACACGATCCTTCGCCGCCAGTTCGCGCGGCGGCACGTAGGCGGCATTGAGCAACCGACGGTCCTCCAGCCGGGCGTCCGAAACTTCACCCGGCCGGTCGTCGCGCGCCGCCAGGCGGCGACGCTGTGAAGCGTCTGTCGTCGTGGAT
>JBAYGL010000613.1:0-2669 GCA_041666725.1 Limisphaerales bacterium | reverse complement strand
TGCTCGCAAATTACGCCCGCAACTATCGAGGCGCGAACCCCGACCGCTGGCTCTACGCCGCCGCCAGCACGAACGCGCTGGCCCAGATCGCCTCGCCGCTGGACCTCAAGTATGCGCGCGAGGGCGGCAGCATCGCCCACAACCTGCGCACCGTCGTCCTTGATCCGGCAGGCCGCATCCACCGGCAGTTCGATGGCAACACCTGGAAGGCCGCCGAACTCGCCGACGCACTGGTGGAAGCCGCTTTGACCGTTGCCCCGAAAATCGCCCAGCCATGAAACTCATCCGCCGCTTCAATCTCGTTGCCGCCCTCTCCATCGCGCTTTGGTGCGGCTGCGATCCGGCCCCGAAACCCGCCTCGCCGCCAGCCCCCGCCGCTCCCGCTGCCGCCTCCCAGGCAACGAACCCGCCTCCAGCCGCAAAAGCTGCGGACGGTCACGCTCATGCTCA
This sequence comes from Limisphaerales bacterium, assembly GCA_041666725.1. Classification (GTDB taxonomy): domain Bacteria; phylum Verrucomicrobiota; class Verrucomicrobiia; order Limisphaerales; family SXTU01; genus SXTU01. Next base: position 2,219 of record JBAYGL010000613.1, on the reverse strand, counting down.
CGGCGAGTCGCCCAAGAAATCCGGCAAGGGCAAGCGCGACGTGGTGCGCGTGGGCGTCGAGAGCCTGGATGTCGCGGTGGACGGCAACACCGTTCACCTGCTCCTCGGCGATTACCTCGCAGAAACGAAGCTCCCCGCGCTGCAACACCTGCGCTCGACCGACGGCGGAGCCACCTGGTCCCAGCCCGTCCGCGTGGATGTCGGCGCGACCGCTCCGCACATCCCACACCGGGGCATGGACGCCCAACTCGCCGCCATCGGCCCGAAGTTGGTGGCGATTTGGAACACGCCCGGCACCGGCTTCATGGGGCGCGGGCCGATGGCCACCGCGATTTCCACCGATGGCGGCGCGACGTGGCAGCCCGGCCCGAACCCAGCCGACGACGCGAGCAGCGGCGACCACAGTTTCGTGGACTGCGCGGCGGATGCGAGTGGCACCTTCCACCTCGTCTGGCTCGACAGCCGCGGGCCGGGCAAGGGCTTGCGCTACGCGAACTCCAGGGACGGCGGGAGGACGTGGAGCAAGAACACCACGCTCAAGCCCGAGACCTGCGAGTGCTGCTGGAACACTCTGGCTGTCGGTGCGGATGGCTCCGTCCACGCGCTCTTCCGCGACAAGAACCCGCGCGACATGGCGGTGATTTCGTCGGCCGACAACGGCGCGCACTGGAGCGACCTAGCGAAGGTCGGACGGTTCAACTGGGATTTCCAAGGCTGTCCGCACGTCGGCGGCGGGCTGATTGTGCGCGGTTCCACGCTGCACGCGCTGGTCTGGACCGGCGCGGCCGATCACAGCGGCGCGTATCATCTCTTTTCCAGTGACCGGGGCCGGTCGTGGTCCGCTCCGCAGCGTCTCGGCGATTCCGATGCCCGGCGCGGTGATCTCGCCACCACCGGTTCGCAAAGCCTCGCCGCCGTCTGGGATCGTGTGGGCGATGGGGAAAGCGCCGTCTTCGCCGCGCTTTCTACCGACGGCGGCAAGACTTGGAGCGAGGCGAAGCAACTTTCCTCCAAGGGCATCAACGCTGCCTACCCGCGCGTCATCGCCGTGTCTGGCGGCTACCGCGTCTTCTGGACTGAAGCCGCCACCGGCAAACCCAGCGTCTGGAAGATGTCGTCGCTGCCGTAGCCGCAGGCTTCAGCCTGCAGGTGAAGTCACTGTGATGCGCAACCTGAAGGTTGTGACTACGGACTGCCTTTCCACTTGCTCCGCCCTGCGCGCCGCGACTTAATCGCCCGAATGAAATTCGGCATCTGCAACGAAATCTTCCAGGGTTGGAATATCGAGGACACGTTTGCCTACGCGGCGAAGGCGGGCTACGACGCGGTCGAGGTTGCACCGTTCACCCTCGCCAACTACGTCACGGAGATTTCCGCCGCAGAGCGGGTGCGCATCCGGGACGCAGCCGCGCGGGCGGGCATTGCGATCTCCGGCATCCACTGGGTGCTGGTGAAGGCGGAGGGCATGTATCTCACCAGCCCGGACGCGGCGGTGCGCGGGAAGACGGCGCGCTACTTCTGCGACCTGGTGGGCTGCTGCGCGGACTTCGGCGGGAAGATCATCGTGGTCGGCTCGCCCAAGCAGCGGAATGTGATCGAAGGCATCGGCTACGCGCAGGCGTGGGAGTGGGCGACGGACGTGTTTCGTGATGCGGTGAAGCGCGCGGAGGACCGGGGCGTGACGATCTGCTTCGAGCCGCTTTCACCCACGGAGACGAATTTCATCAACACGGCCGCCGACGGCATCAAGTTCACGAAGCAGCTCAACTCGCCGAACTTCAAGATCATCCTCGACGTGAAGGCGATGTCGTCCGAGTCCAAGTCCATCCCGCAAATCATCCGGGAGAGCCGGGGAGAGTTCGCCTACTTCCACGCGAACGACGTGAACTTGAAAGGCCCGGGTTTCGGCAAGGTGGATTTCACGCCGATCGCCGCCGCGTTGAAGGAGGTCGGCTACGATGGCTATGTGTCAGTGGAGGTGTTCGATTTCACGGAAGGCCCCGAGGTGATCGCGACGAAGAGCATCGAGTATCTCAAGCGGACCTTCGCCTGAGCGGGGCGGACTCAGCCGGAACGATGCAGTTGGAGCGCGGCATTCATGCCGCAGAAACGTGGAATTCAAAAGGAGTTGACGAACTTCCGAGCCGTCCGCGCGAGCGAACCAAACGGTTCGGGCGGCAGCCGGCGCAGGTGCAAACGCGAGCCCTGGCTGTGTTGGA
>JBAYGL010000612.1:0-2670 GCA_041666725.1 Limisphaerales bacterium | reverse complement strand
GCGCAGGTCGTCGGTGTTGGACTTGAACGAGAGGCCGAGGATGACGACTTCGCGGTCTTCGGTCTCGGTGATGAGGTGGAGCAGGCTGGCGAGGTGGCGGTCGTTGCTGGTGAGGAGGTTTTCCAGCATCGGCAGGCTCAGGCCGTTGGTGCGGGCGAGGTTCGTGAGCGCGCGCACGTCCTTGGGCAGGCAGGAGCCGCCGAAGGGATTGCCCGGCTTCATGTAGTAGCTCGAAATGTTCAGCCGCGTGTCCTGGCACAGCAGCGACATGACGGCGCGGGCGTCCACAGACACGGCCTTGCCCACGCGGCCGATCTCGTTGGCGAAGGTGATCTTCGCGGCGTGGAAGGCGTTGCAGGCGTATTTGACCATCTCGGCGGTGGGCCAATTGACCACGGCGGCCTTCTCGCCGAAGAGGTTCTTCATCAAGTCCGCCGGCGGCGCGGAGCCATCGTGCGAGCCGACGACCGCGAGCGAAGGCGTCTCGAAGTCTGCGACCGCCGTGCTCTCGCGGAGGAACTCCGGGTAGTAGAACACGCGCAACGCACCGGACTTCTCCAGATCGCCGAGCAGTTCGCCGACGAGCTTCGCCGTGCTGCCGGGCAGCATCGTGCTGCGGAAGACAAGCGTGTGCGGCTTGCGGGACTTGCGCATCGCATCGCCGATCTCACGGGCGACGCCGCGCACGAAGTTCAGGTCCAGCCCGCCCGCCGCGTTCGAGGGCGTGCCGACGCACACGATGGACAGCTCGGTGTCCGCGATGGCATCGGCGCAGTTCTGCGTGGCGCGGAGAAGCCCCTTGGCTTTTGCGGTCTTCAGCAACTCATCCAATCCCGGCTCGACGATGGGCGGGATGCCACGATTAAAGTCCTCGACCTTCGCCGGATGCACGTCCACGCCGACGATGTAGTGTCCGTGGCTGGACAAGCATCCCGCCGTCACCGCGCCCACGTAGCCCAAGCCGAAGATGCTGATTCTCATGCGTCCGCGAGGCTAGGAAGCGACTTGGCAAAAGGCAAGACTGGGGCGCTTCAAAGCTGGCTCAATTAACGTCAAAACGCAGCTCGTCCAATCGCGACGTTTACGCCGGAGAAACCTGACAGGGAGAAGGCCCGTGACAGCGAATCCGGACGGCTGCCTCCGTCATCCACTCCGCCACAGCGGGAATGCGCCCTCCTCTGGCATGTGCCGTGTCACGTTGCGCGCTTTGACGCACGGATGAACGGCCATCTCGATCAACGAACAAAAAGTGGCATTTATTTATACGAAATCAGGTAGCCATATGGACGCATTGCAGCAGAGTTGGCTCGGAATGTCGCGATGCTCGGCATGGATCGAGCACCCCGACCCATTATGAACGACAAACCGACACTCGCGACCCTGCGCCGCTACGGGTTCACCCTCATTGAACTTCTTGTCGTCATCGCGATCATCGCCATCCTGGCCAGCATGCTTCTGCCCGCATTGAGCAAGGCAAAGGAAAAGTCGCGGCTGACGAAATGCGTCGGCAACAAGAAGCAGGTCGCGCTTGGACTCGCCCTTTACGCAGGTGACCACGAGGACAAACTTCCGCCTTATGCGTTTCTGATCAACGGGGTCGAGCGCTCCAATTGGATAACATTCCTCAACCCCTATCTCGGCAGTTCCACCTGGGAGACAACGACGCTCGTCTGCCCGTCCCTTCCGGCGACAACCCCGACCAATTACACTCGCGGCACCTCTCTCAACTACGGCAGGGTCCACGACTACGCCGTCATAACGACGGACGCGTTTGGCAACATCACCACCAGAAGCCGCGGCGGCAAGCGACTCGAAAGTCTTCAGGCGAGCACCTACCTCGCCGGCGAGGCCGATGGTTACGGCGGCCTGCCTGCGTCAGGCGGTTGGACGATCTACACCCCAACCGTGTGGCCGCTCGTCCGAGACTCGGATGGTGATGGATTGAAAGATTCGAGCGCTCTCCCGGGCATCAACGGCAACTCCAACATCGTCTACAACGGTTTCATCTTTAATCACAACCGACAGAATGCGGGCCTGCCGGTCAACATCAACCGCCAGGTATCCGACCAGGGAACCGCCAGTTTCGCCGACGGGTCAGCGAGCGCAGTCAGCCGCCTGCAGTGGATAAAGACAGGCACCAACATGTGGGGACCGTGACGGTCCGGTTGTGCAAGTGCGGACATTTTGGAGGCCCGTCTGACAGGAAGTGTTCCTTTGACGAATCCGTTGCAATCAGGAGTCAGATCAGCTGGTTCCTTAATTTTTATGAAAAGCGAACCAATGCCAACACCCACCCGCCGCAGTGGGTTCACCCTCATCGAACTTCTCGTCGTCATCGCGATCATCGCCATTCTGGCCGGGATGCTCCTGCCCGCCCTGAGCAAGGCCAAGGAAAAATCGAGGCTCACCAAGTGCATCAGCAACAAGAAACAGGTCGCCCTCGGCCTGGCCCTTTATGCTGCCGACAATGATGACAAGCTTCCGCCTTACTCTTACCTCAACCCAGGCCCCCTTGCCTACAACGGCGAGACCGGCAACTGGATAAACTTCCTCAGCCGCTACATCGTGGCCGCCAGCGGTGCCAACTTCGAGACGATCCTCTCGTGCCCGTCTGTCACCGTGACCTCGACCAATTTCACCCGCAGCACCTCCCTCAACTACGGAAAGGTC
>JBAYGL010000611.1:0-2679 GCA_041666725.1 Limisphaerales bacterium | reverse complement strand
TCCATTCGAAGCTGCTCTTCCTCCTCGTTCTGAACCTGCTGCTGCTGCTGGTCGGCTGCTTCATGGACACGTTCTCGGCCATCGTGGTCGTCGTGCCGCTGCTCGTCCCGCTCGGCTCCGCGTATGGGATCGATCCCCTGCACCTCGGCATCATCTTCCTCGCAAACATGGAATTGGGCCTGCTCGCTCCGACGGTGGGCATCAACATCTTCCTCGCCTCCTACCGCTTCAAGAAGCCCGTGATGGAAGTCTCCCGCGCCGTGCTGCCCATGCAGGGCGTCCTCATCGTCGGCGTGCTGCTCATCACCTACTTTCCGCCGCTGACGACCTGGCTGCCGAAGGTGCTGGGGAAATAGAGTCCCGCCTTTGAGGCCCGCCAAACTTGACAACCATTCTGGTTGTTGACAGGTTCTGCGGCAACCTAGCGGGTGTCCCATGAAAAGGCGTTTCAGCCATAGTCTCCTCCAAAACGCGTTTACGCTCATTGAACTGCTTGTTGTCATTGCCATCATTGCCATCCTGGCGGGAATGCTTCTGCCGGCCTTGGGCAAGGCGAAAAGCAAGGGCCAGGCGGTCAGATGCATCAGCAACGTCCGCCAGCTCCAACTGGCTTGGAACCTCTACGCGGACGACCTCGAAGGCCGCCTCGTCTCCAACAATCTCGTCGCCAACCGCCCCAGCTGGGTGACCGGGAATCCCAACACGGAAACAAACGACATCAACATCAGAAACGGCCTGCTGTTCCGCTACACCGGGAACCCGGCCATCTACAAATGCCCGGGCGCCAGGGTGCTTAATTCGGCGGGCGTGGAATATCTCCGGAACTACGCGTTGAACTGGTATGTGGGCACCAACGGCCTCTCGTCAGCCCTGGCCAAACGGAGGATTGATCAAATCCTGTCCCCGTCTGATTGCTTCACCTTCGTTGACCAGCAGAAGGTCAATGACTCCGGCTTCGCCGTCTTTTGCACCCCCATCCCGTTTTCGTTTCCTGGCAGTGGAGGCCCGGCTAATGGCTGGTATTCCTACGTCGCCTCCCACATCACCGCTCCTGGCGATGGAGAAATGCCCGCCACCCGCCACGGTGGCCCAACCGCGTTTTCGTTCGCGGATGGAAGTTTGCAATCGGTCAAATTCACTGGCAACTTTGTGGCAACCAGCACCCCGGGCGCCTGCACGGGGGCAAATTTGCAGGATCTGCAAAAGGTCCAGGCATGGCTCCCCTGAGCCGGTGTCTTCCGGGCGCGGTTTCAAAATGCGCCCCCCCGGTTCCAACGGACCCTCTCGCAGCTTGAAACCACTTCTCGCGCCGCCTACGCTGCGCCGCATGAAATCACTGTTCGGCCTCGTTGTTGCCGTCACTTTCACAGCCACGCTTCCCGCCCAGACCTACAACATCGCCGTCATTCCCAAGGGCACCAGCCACGAGTTTTGGAAATCCATCCATGCCGGGGCGAACAAGGCCGCGCAGGAACTCGCCGCCCAGGGCGTGAAGGTGAACATCAACTGGAAAGGCCCGCTCCGTGAGGACGACCGCGACCAGCAGATCGGCGTTGTGGAGAGCTTCATCATCCGCCGCGCGCACGGCATCGTCCTCGCGCCGCTGGACTCAAAGGCGCTCGTCGCGCCCGTCGAGAGGGCCCTCGCGAGCAAGATTCCCGTCGTCATCATCGACTCCGGACTTCAGACCGACAAGACCACCAGTTACGTCGCGACCGACAACTTCAAGGGCGGCCGGCTCGCGGGCGAGCACCTCGGCCAGCTCCTCGGCGGCAAGGGCAAGGCCATCATGCTCCGCTACCAGGTCGGCTCCGCCAGCACCGAGGAGCGCGAGGCCGGCTTCCTCGACGTGATGAAGAAAAAGTTCCCCGGCATCGAGCTGATCTCCACCGATCAATACACCGGTGCGACCCGCGACGGCGCCCAGCAGGTCGCGCAGACCGTCATCAACCGCTTCGGCAAGGACCTGAACGGCGTCTTCGCCCCGTGCGAGCCCGTGACCGTCGGCCTGCTGCTCGCGCTCAAGGAAAAGGGCCTCGCCGCCGGCAAGGTGAAGCTCGTCGGCTTCGACACCGGCGCGGGCAGCGTGGACGCGCTCAAGCGCGGCGACGTGCAGGCGCTCGTCGTGCAAAACCCCGTCCGCATGGGCTACCTCGGCGTGATGACGGTGGTGAACCACCTCAAGGGCAGGGCCGTGGAGAAGAAGATTGATACCGGCGTCTCCGTCGTGACCTCCGCGAACATGAGCACTCCCGAGATGCAGGAACTGCTCAACCCGCCGCTGGAGAAATACCTGAAATGAGCAAGCTCCAGGCTCCGAGCTCCAAACAAGCTCCAAGTTCCAAACCCCAAAGCGGCTGTGTGCCCTTTGGGGTTTGGTCCTTGGAGCTTGGTGTTTGTTTGGAACTTGGAGCTTGGGATATGGAGCTTTCCGCATGACGCCCCGTCTCGAAATGTCCGGCGTGCGGAAGGCCTTCGGCGCGACGCGGGCCTTGCGCAGCGTCACGCTCGCCGTCGCGCCGGGCGAGGCCCACGCGCTCATCGGCGAGAACGGCGCGGGCAAGAGCACCTTGATGAAAGTCCTCGCCGGCGCGTATCAGCCCGATGCCGGACTCGCGGGCGTGCAGCGGGTTCGCGGGGCGGAAGGGCTGGCCGTCCAGCGTGATGCTCCCGGCGTCG
>JBAYGL010000610.1:0-2685 GCA_041666725.1 Limisphaerales bacterium | reverse complement strand
GGATCATGTCGCCCACGCGCAGCCACGCGTGCGCGGTGAACTTCACCTCATCCGGACGCGCGACTCCCAGATAGAGCGTGCTGGCGAGGCGGCGGCGGCGGAGCATCCACTTGGCGGCCATGGCCTGCGGCAGGCACACGAACCCGAAGGGAACGTGCGCGGCAACGGACTGCACGGCCCAGGAAACGCGGGAGGCAAGGAGCCGCTCTTGGGCTGCCATGGCGGAGGGGCTTTCAGTCATGGATCTGCCCAGATGCGGCGCGATCCGGCGGAATGGGACAAACAGGAGCAGCAGCCTTGCCCAGCAGAGCCACGCCAGCGCCTCCAGCAGGAGGCCGCGCCCGGCCCAGTCATGACGGAGGAATTTGGCGAGCCGTGCGGTCACTGCACTTTCAGCAGTTCGGCGTCGGCGAGCTGCTGGAGGAAGGCCAGGGTCTGCGCCTCGCACTGGCCGCGTTCGACGGTGTATTCCGCGAGCAGTTGGTCCACCACCACCGCCGCCGCGCGGGGCTGCTCGATGAGCTGCCAGACGCGGCTGGCCACGGGGTCGAGGCTGTAGTAGGCGCCGTTGGTGATGCTCAGGAGCGCGGTGTGGTCTTCGATCTTGCTGCCGACGAGATCAGGTGACTGGGCGACGACAGACTGAAGGGTCAGGGCAGTTTTGGTCATGGAGTGATAGGAAAAACAGCGAACTCTCAACGCTCAACTTTCAACTCTCATCAATTCTCAGGCAGCGTTCCGTCGGCGTTCAAGTAACCGAAACGCCGCATCACTTCGCCATGCTGGGAGACAATAGCGGCCACCTGTTCGGGCGACAAGACTTCCCGCCAGCCGCCGGTCTTTCCTTTTCGGAAGAAAGGCCGGCGCTCCATCGACTCGCGGAACCCTTTGGCCTGCTCCTGCGCGCGGACGTTCTCGAACCGTGCATGCTGCAGCGCGCGGGAGACGCGCGATGGCTCGCTGGGCAGCCCGGCAAACTCGCAAGCGGACTGAAACACCTCCTGCGGGCGCGCGAGCATGTCCTCGTAGCGGAGAACCATCAGTGGCAGCCCCGCCTCATCCACCCAACTGCGCACATGCCAGCTCCAGGTGCCGGTGGGCTGGGGTAGCTGCGGTCCAGGTCGGTTGCTGTGTTTGGCGAGGATGGCTGTCGTCCGATTCATGAGCAGAACCGTGTTGTCGATGTCCTTGCCCCGGTGGTGGCTGAACGAGGTTGCCACGTCGAGTGGGTTGCGGAGGAAGTAGAGGGTGGCGCGGGTCGCCGCTCGGGAGAACAACGGGGCACTCGTGACTGGATCGCGAAAAGCCTCATGCACCTTTAGAAACACTTCGTCCTCCTGCGCCAGCACCTCTTGGACATCAAGACGGGCCGCGAAGGTTTCTTCCAGGGTCAGCTCTGAAGTTTCCCAGCCGAGAGCGCGGTCAAAGGAGATGCGCGATGCGAACGAATGGGTGTCCAGCTGGTTGATGTCCACCGGCTCGGGCTTGTCCGCCAGCAGGTTCGCCAGAAAAATCCGGAACCAGGTGTTGCCGGACTTGGGATAGCTCGCCAGCCAGACGATGCCTTTCATGACGCAAAATCGGCGGCCAGGGTGTCAATCATCTGGTCGAGGTGAAATTTGCCGTTGTCGGGGCGCTTTACGCGTTTGGCGGGCACGGCTGCAGCCAGCCGGCCCAGCAACTCGAAGTGTGTCTGATTCCGGCCCAGCCCCCGCACATACTGCGCACGGTAGGTGTGCGCGAGCAGATAGCGCAATTTGTCCGGCACGTCCAACGGCTCCAGCTTCACGGCGTCGGCATCGATGCGTTCCTCCACGATATACAGGCGCGCGAGTGGCAGGGGTTCCGCGTGAAAGGCATCGGGGAACGCGAGGAAGAACTTCTCCATTTTCGCCCGGAAGCGGGGAAGGTCCGCCGTGGTGTGGCCCAGCTCGCTCACCGAGTCAGGCCACAGCTTGAACCGTGGATAACCCGGCGCGACCACCGGGCGGCCCGTTGTGTCGAACGAAACCACTGCGATGTCGTCAGCCAGGATTTTGCAGCCGCGCTGGCTGAAGCGCGCCGCCAGCGTGGATTTCCCGTGGCCTGAGTGGCCTGCGAAAACGACCGCGCCTTGCGGCGTGGCGATGGCGCTGGCATGCAGCGGCAGGACTCCGCGTTGGTGGAGCAGCGCGCCCATCGGCGAGCAGAGCAGCAGCGCGCGCAGGTCGTTGTCCTCCGCGTCCGGCCTCGGCTGGATGATGATCTCGCGGCCGTCTTGCACGAGGTAGCGTGCGACGGTGTCCATCCACACAAGCAGCTTGCCCGGCGCGGCCTGGAAACGCGCGCCGCGACCTTTGGCCCCGGGCAGTTCCGCCGGCACCTCGCCGAGACGGAACACGGCGTCCACCGGTGCGTCGGCCGGTGCGGGAGGCAGTTCGGGAAAGGGAATCCACGTCGCGACGGTCATGCCATAGACGCGATGTCGGTGGGGCGGAAGATTGTCCGGTATGGGTGCCACGAGCGCGTGGAACCTACCCGCAGTTCGCGAGTCGGAACAAGTTGAAACCTTCCCGCCTGGTAGCTGCGGGCGCATTTTGACACCGCCCCCGCCTTGACCTGCCGGGCAAGCGGGGACGCTTGCGGCACGGCCGGCCGGAGGCCGGCGCTACGTAGCGCCCGCGTCTCGCGGGCCGTATCGCCGGC
>JBAYGL010000609.1:0-2696 GCA_041666725.1 Limisphaerales bacterium | reverse complement strand
GTCTGCGCGATCTCAATCTGTTCCTTTTTCCGGAGGTGCGGGCGCTCGTGGCGGTTCGCCAAACAGTTTCAGAAGGGCGGCAACAAGCCGCTCCTCCATGACGCGAACCCCGGCATCGTTCAGGTGCCACTCCGTGTCGAAGACATACTGTTTCTCGTGCAGCGTGCTCTCGCCGGGGCCCAGCAGGACGGCCGCGCCGCGTTTGACGGCATGGTCCACCCAGAGCCTCTCAAACTCCTCGGTCTGCGCGTAATCTTTCTTTGGGTCCGCCACTCTGATGGCGGGCATGACGGCCAGCCTGGCGTGACGTTGTTCGCAAACTTTCCGCAGGTGCTCGAATCCAACGGCACCCCAGCTCGTTTGGAAATCAATGTCCTTGCCGGCAAAGTAAGAGCCTGTGTCCGTCACCTTCGAGGTCGCGCCGGGTCGCTTGATGACCAATTCCCCACCCGGTCCGAACATGTCGAATTCATTGGGAGGCGGTGGTTTTTCGGCTTTCTGCAAAAGCCGGGCCATCAAAAATCTGGCCGGAGTGGCAAGCCAGGTTGAAACCGCCGTGCATCTTTGCCGGGCCCTCTCTCGGGACCATATGTCCGACCACCAAGGGTCATTGTCTGTTGGCCTCCAAGGTTCTTGAAAGTCTATCCGGTCGTGATTGGGCTGTTGGGGGAGGAAAAAATGAAGAGCTTCCGGCGCGACCACCACCCAGTCTCCGGGCCGCACAACTTCGGCAGCGCGGGCGGCGATCAAATCCAGCCCGATAAAGGCACACAGGCCGTAGTTGGCCACGGGACGGCCGATCCGTCGCCCCAGCTCCTCGGTCCTCATGCCGAATATCAGATTGCTTCCGCCAACGAAGATCACCTTGGGTTCCGTCAGTTTTTCGGCGCGAGTGCGGAAGCGGTGTTCCAACACATGGAACAAATACTTGGAGGGTATGGCCCCACCGATGGGTTCCCCAGGCATGCGGATGCCCAGCAGCAACGGAACCAGAAGCCCGGTCAAAGCCAGCCCCGCGCTCCGGCGCGCCTGGCGGGAAGTTGGGTTAAAAGTTGAAATAGAGGAACTCCGGCTGTTGTTGATTCCCTAGGATGAAAAGAAGGGCTGTAAAGAGCATCAGTCCCGTCCAGAGGGTCCAACAGGCTGTCGGACGATGAAGCTCCGCAAGTCTCTTCGTGTTTGGACACGCCAGCGCGATGATCAGCCCCAGCAGCAGAGTCGCCATCACCTGCCCCAACCCCTCCAGCTCCGGCAGAGGGGATAATACGTCGCCGGCTTCTGCTCCACGCAGTCTTCGGAATATCTCCCATGCCTGTGTCAGATCGCTCGCCCGGAAAAGCACCCAGCCCGGAATGACCACCGCCATGGTCAGGCACCATCCAAGCAACCGGGGCATCGGGGCGAACCGGGCACGCCACAAATGGTTTATCACAAGACCGATTCCGTGCATCACGCCCCAGACTATGAACGTCCAGCCGGCCCCATGCCACACGCCGGCCAACGCCATCGTGAGAAGCAGGTTGAACGACTGCTGGGCCGCTCCGCATCTCGCCCCGCCCAGCGGGATATACACGTAGTCCTTGAAGAAGTTTGAAAGCGTGATGTGCCAGCGGCGCCAGAATTCCGCGAGGCTCGTGCAGCGATAGGGCGAATCGAAATTCCACGGCATGTCCACGCCAAACATTTTTCCCAAACCCACCGCCATGTCCGAATAGCCGGAGAAATCGAAATACAGCTGGACGGTGTAGCCGGCCAGCACGATCCAGGTGTGGACCGGTCCCATGTCCAGCGCCTTGCTGAATCCCAAATCGACCAGCCGCCCCACCGGATCGGCGATCACCACCTTCTTGGCGAGCCCGACCGCAAAGACGAACAGCCCTGTCGCGTTGTTCGGCCAGTTGAATTCCAGCCGCTCAAACTGGGGCATGATCTGACGGTGATGGAGCACCGGTCCGGCGATCAGGTGCGGGAAGAACGAGACGAACAGCAGATACCGCATGAAGGTCTGCGGCGGCGCTTCACCCCGTGCCCGGTCCACCAGATACGCAATCTGGGTGAAGGTGAAAAACGATATCCCAAGCGGCAGCGTGAGCTGCTCCATTGGCTGGCCCAGCCATCCAATCTTAACGAAGAGCGATGATACAAACGCGCTGTATTTGAAGTAACACAGGGCACCCAGGTTCAATGACAGTCCCGCAAAAAACCAGGCGAGCGACCTCCGGTCTTTACCCTTGATCAGCCGGGACACGCCGTAGTTTGCCGTCACCGAGCCGAGGAAGAGGAGCAGCCCGTCCGGACGCCACCATCCGTAAAAGACCACCGACGCCAGCGCGAGCATGCCGAGCGCAACGGAAAGCCCCAGCCAGCGACATGCACCGTAGAACGCCAGCCATGTCAGAGGCAGAAAGACAAAAATGAACTCAAGCGATGAGAAGAGCACAAGATTGAGACAACGACCGCCGTGCCACCTGCACGATCCCGGCTGACGGACGGTGAGGGCAGGCGAGCGGGGGCAGGGTGAGCCGTCCCATCCCGGCGCTCAATTTCAAAATGAGCGCAAAACATCCTGATGGGCGCATCTCGCCCCCCGAAGGAGCGCGGCGTTGACGCCGCAGCAGGGTGGGTGGCGCAGAAACCGCTCGTATTTGCCGGGGCGTTTCGTTCATTCGCAGCCTTCTGCGGCGTGAACGCCGCGC
>JBAYGL010000608.1:0-2696 GCA_041666725.1 Limisphaerales bacterium | reverse complement strand
CCAGGACTTCACGAACAATTTCCCGAAGGACTTCCACGCGCTGCTCGCCCGGCTGCGCAAGGACCATCCGGCGGCGATGCTGATCCCCATGACGGTGATTCCGTTTGCCGATGCCGCCGGCAGCGCGCGCATCAACGCGCTCATCCGGCAGGTGGCCGCCGAGGAGCAGCTCCGCCTCTTCGACATCTATCCGCGCTACGCCGCCGAGATGGAGCGCGGGCCGAACATGCTCAACTACCGGCGCTTCCCGCTCGCGAAAATCCCGGAGAAGTTTCGCGATTTTGTGAAGCCCTTCGTCAGCGGCAACCCGCCGATGGTCGTGGTGATGGACAACCGCCTTGACGCACACTTCGGCCAGCTGCCCGGCTGGTTCGGCGACCGGCATCCCAATCTCGCCGGCTACCACGTGATTGGCGACGAGACGGCGAAGTTCCTCGCGCCGCTGCTGCGCGAGCGGAAGGCGAAGGGAAAGTAGGTCAGCGCTTCCAGCCTGACATCCACCTGAAACACTCCCGCTTGAGTGGAATCTGAAAGCGGAAGGACAGGCGGAACGCGCTGTCCTGCTCCGCTCCCTCGCCGCATTCGACGGGCGAGGGAGACGTTTTTCAGGCGCTCACTTGACTTCGAGATACAGCAGGGGACTCGACACCGTCAGCGTCGAGCCGTTGGCCGTGTGCTGATGGACCGTGACGAAATCCAACGTCTTCGGCCTGGCGCTCAGAGTGGTTGCGCCGCTGAACGTGGCCGGGCCTGTGCGGGTTAGTGGCGCGGACTCCCAGGCGTCGTATTCCATCGCGATCATGTAGTCGGGATGGCGGTTCACCGCCCACCACAGCTCGTTCTTCTGCGGCTCGGTGCCGTCGGGGAACTGGACGGTCACTTGCAGGCGATGCGCTGCGGCATCCCAGCGTTTCGTCACCTTGGGCGTCGCCGCCATCGTGCGCGCGTTGAAGAAGTGGTGCTGTGCAAAGGCGAACAGGTTCTCCTCCACCTCGGGCAGCGATCCCACCTGTTTCGTCATGCCGGTCTCCTTCGCCGCGCCGTGATGGCCGCCGGGCACGACGTAGATGGGGAAGTCCGGAAAGCGCCGGCCCAGTTCGCGCAGGCCGGGACTGACGTTGTCGTTCGAGCCCTGGTTGTAAAAGATTTCCAGGCCGCGCTTCCGCAGTTCGGGCAGATAGCTCGTCGTGCGGCACACTTCCCAGGCGACGGTGCAGGCGGCCTTTATTTCGGCATCAGTCCAGCCGGCGTCTCGCGCTTCTCGCACGGTGAGGCGCTCGTCGGACCGGGCCTTTTGCCGGATGGTCAGAGGCTTGTGCGCGGACTTCGGCGCATACGGCACCTTGTCCACGAGCAGATCGGCGAAGAGCTTTTCATTCGCACGGGTGATTTCGGCGGGCATCATCCCTTCCACATACGGACCACCCGGGCTGTCGATGATCGGAGCGACGACCGGCAGGATGGCCGTGAAGCGGGCGTCCGCGATGCCGGCGGCGGCGGCCCCGACGCCGCGTTTGGAACCGCCGGTGACGAGCACCTTGCCCGGCTGAAAGGCGTCCTTCTCGGTCAGCGCGGCGGTGAGCGCGCGCATGTCGCTCATGCCCCAGATCCACGCCGGGGTGAACCGCGCGTCCTTGCTCTTGAGGAAATGCTCCTTCATCCCCACGTCGAGCCTGCCCACCGGCTCCATCACGTCCACGGAAGTCATGCCGATGAGCACGATGCCGACGCCGTGATCCTTCAACAGCCGCAGCATGGAACCGGTCGCCGCCGCCGGCTTCAACTGCACGCCGGTGTTGCCGATGACGATGTTCCGGCACGGCCCGCCGGTCGTGGGCACGAGGAACGTGACGGGCAGGCGCACCTTTTGTCCCGGCCACCATTCGCACACGGTGATCTCCACCAGCTTCCGCCGGAGCTTTGCGTCGGCGCCCCACGGTTGCCAGTCCTCCACCACGCGCGTCTCAAGCGTGGCGGCATCGCGCACCTCGGTGAGGTTGTAACGGCCCGGCTTTATCTCCGCGAAAACGGCGCAGGCGGAGACGATCAGACACAGCGAAACCCGGACGGCGGTTTGAATCATGGGGCGTTGGACGCGTGAAGCCGGCGGATAATGAAAGTATTTTTGCGCCCCTCACGCCTGCATTGACCTCCGGACGCGGTTCGACTAACAACGCCGGACACGCATGAAATTTGCATCCACACGTTCATTTCGTTTTCTCGTCGCCGCGGCCTTCGCCTCGCTCGCCTCGCTCGCCTTGATCGGCTGTTCCACAACAGGGCAGCGCGCAGGAGAAGGATTCACCCCGCTCTTCAACGGCAGGGACCTCGCGGGCTGGCGCGGCGGCAGCACTTTTGATCATCGCAAACTGCTGGCCATGACGCCGGAGCAGCGCGCCGAGCAGATCAAAAAGTGGACCGCGCCCGACCAGAAGAGCTCCATGATGGAGGTCAGCGCCAAGACCGGCAGACCGCACTGGTATGTGGAGAATGGCGAGCTGGTGAACGACGGCTTCGGGGCCTACGCGTCCACGGAGAAGGACTACGGCGACTTCGAGTTGCTGGTGGATTACAAGACGGTGCCGCTGGCGGATTCCGGCATTTATCTGCGCGGCGTGCCGCAGGTGCAGATTTGGGACTACACCGAGGAGAAGAAGTTCGCGATCGGCGCGAACAAGGGTTCCGGCGGCCTCTGG
>JBAYGL010000607.1:0-2705 GCA_041666725.1 Limisphaerales bacterium | reverse complement strand
TTTGCAATCGGATGTTCCGGCAGCAAAGTCTTCACATGGCCGGGCGCGCCGTCGTTGCGCCACGCGGGGAAGATGCAGCCCGGCGGGATGAGCCGCCACATTCCATCGACCCGCTCAAGGCTGGGCGTCAGCCGGGCATCGGGCTTGACGGTCGCGCGCTTGAGCTGGGCGCTGAAATCGAACTTTGCCGTCTCCAGCTCGGCGGCGGGCACCTGCTTCTGCACGTCCGCCTTGGCGCGCTCGTGCATCAGGCGCATGAAGGGCTGCGAGAAGTGCGCCGAGTGCAGCGCCACCAGCGCCAGCCTCCCGTCGAGCACGCGCTGCACCAGCGCCTCCACGCGCGGCGTCTCGACCAGCGCGTGCTTTTTGTGGCCCCACCAGATGACGACCTGCGCCGCGTCGAGCTGGGCGTCGGAAAGGCCCTGATCGGGCTGGCCGAGGTTGACGGAGGTGACCTTGAAACCCGGCTGCTTCGCCAGATGCGCGGCGAGGGCGTCGCCGAGGAAGCCGTTGTCGTAGGCGCTCTTTTGTTCCGGTTGCTGCTCGTCCCAGACGAGCACGCGGACGGGCGGCGCGTCAGCCGCCCCGGCCTGTCCGCAAAGGGCGCACAAAAGCGCAACGAGGAAAAATCGGCGATGCATGGGCACGATGCTGCAAAGAGAACGGAAAGCTGGCGAGCGGAAACTCGGGCTGCCCGCAGCCCGTGCGTTTAACAACGCACCCGCAATTGCAGTGTCCTAATTTGGCTTCACGCTAGTCCGTTCTTGGTTGCGCGATTTGATCATGCTGGCACAGTCGCGCTGTGAAGGTGAGATTCAATAACGCAATCTTTTGGATCGGAAGCGAGGCCGACTTCATCAGGATCAAGGAAGGCTCCATTGATTCCGAAAGCTGGCCAAGCACCTACTCCAAGTGGGTGCAAAACGTGGAAAACGGCATTGCGGAAGGCATCAAGCGCGGCCTCGTCTTCTCCAAAATTGATGCAGACCCCGATTCCTTCTTTGATTGGTGTAAAGTCAAATCCCACGTTGCAGACACCCGCGCGCGATCTCTTTATGCAGCGGAACAACTCGGGAATCGCGGGCGCGAGAACAATTAACTCCATCCAAGCCGGTTCTTTCACTCAAAATCCATTCGTCCTAGCGCCGCCTTGATTGACGACGCTCCACCTTAAAAAGGTGGTCTTTCTTCTCAGCAGTTCAAATTAGGACACTGCCCCCGCAATTGCGGGTTTGCCAAATCCGCGGCTTCCGCCGACATTCGCGCGCCGATTTGTTGGAACCCATTCGACCCATGCTGACTCAAGAAGCCATCCTCGACGCGCTGAAGGCCGTGAAATACCCCGGTTACTCGCGCGACATCATCTCGTTCGGACTCGTCAAGCACGTCGCCATCAATGGTGGCGCGGTGAACGTGCGCTTGGAACTGACTTCTCCGAATCCTGACGCCGCCGGCAGCATCAAGGCCGAGTGCGAGAAGGTTCTGCGCGGCCAGCCCGGCGTCACCCACGTCTTCGTTGAGATGAAGCAGCCGGCCGGCCCCGCGCCGGGAGCCGCGCCCGCCGGTGGCAACGCCTTCGCCAACCAGAACAAAGTCCCCGGCATCAAGCGCATCATCGCCGTGGCCAGCGGCAAGGGAGGCGTGGGCAAGTCCACCTGCTCCGTGAACCTCGCCTGCGCCCTCACGCACCTCGGCGCCCGCGTCGGCCTTCTGGACTGCGACATCTACGGGCCCAGCATCCCGCTCATGATGGGCATTCAGCAGCGTCCGGTGGTCAACGACGAGGAAAAGCTCATCCCGCCGAGCAATCACGGCGTGAAGCTCATGAGCATGGGCTTCCTGCTCACGGACGACCAGCCCGTCATCTGGCGCGGCCCGATGATTCAGAAGACCGTCCAGCAGTTCATCTCGCAGGTCGAATGGGGCCAGCTCGACTATCTTCTCGTGGACCTGCCGCCGGGCACGGGCGACGCCCAGCTTTCGCTTTGTCAGACCGTGCCGCTGGACGGCGGCGTCATCGTCACCACCCCGCAGGAAGCCTCGCTCGGCGTCGTGCGCAAGGGCATTTCAATGTTTGAGAAGGTGAACGTTCCCCTCCTTGGCATCGTGGAGAACATGAGCTACTTCATCGCCCCCGGCGGCCAGCGCGTGGAGATCTTCGGCCACGGCGGAGGCCGGGCGGAAGCCGAGCGGCGGAAAATCCCCTTCCTCGGAGAAATCCCGCTCTTCATCGAAATCCGGGAAGGCGGCGACAAGGGCGTGCCCATCGTCGTTTCCCACCCGGCGGATCCGCAGGGCAAGCCTTTCCTCCAGATCGCCGAGACGCTACGGCAACAACTGGGCTGAGGTAGCCCGCAAAGCCTCAGCCGGAGCGGTGCAGTTGGAGCGCAGGAGCGCGGCATTCATGCCGCAGAGACGAACGGCCATCCGCAACGTGCGTTCGTCCCGGCACTTCTCATCCGCCCACACCTTTGGGTTTACTCCTGTCGGACCGGGGAGATGTCGGCCAGCCCCAGGCCAGCCCTCGTTTCTGCGGCATGAATGCCGCGCTCCTACTACATCGTCCCGGCTCAGACCGTGCATGAAGTCCTGCGATATTGCCGGATGAGAGGAGTGGGCGGCTTTGACTGTCTGCGCGATCTCAATCTGTTCCTTTTTCCGGAGGTGCGGGCGCTCGTGGCGGTTCGCCAAACAGTTTCAGAAGG
>JBAYGL010000606.1:0-2715 GCA_041666725.1 Limisphaerales bacterium | reverse complement strand
CTCCCGCG
This sequence comes from Limisphaerales bacterium, assembly GCA_041666725.1. Lineage (GTDB taxonomy): Bacteria > Verrucomicrobiota > Verrucomicrobiia > Limisphaerales > SXTU01 > SXTU01. The sequence continues at coordinate 2,707 of JBAYGL010000606.1, read as the reverse complement.
CATCGAGGCGGACGAGCAGTTGTTGCGGCAGGCGCTTTTCAACCTGCTCATCAATGCGACCCAGGCGCTCGACCGCGGCGGCGAGATACGCGTCAGCGTGGTGCGTGGCGATGGAAACTCGCTCGCCCTGGAAATCAGCGACAACGGCCCCGGAATCGCGCCCGAGCACCGGAAGGAAGTCTTCAAGCCTTACTTCACCACACAGCAGAAGGGCACCGGTCTGGGCCTGGCCGTCGTCCAGCAGATCGTCCTGGCCCATGGCTGGGAGATCGAGTGCCTGCCCAACGAGCCTCGAGGGGCGTGTTTTCGCATCAGCCACATGAGGGAGTCGGCATAGCCCGTTCCGGCATAAGCCCGCCGATTCCCGTGAAACAGGGCTGTTGAAATCTTGGGCCTGCTCTTGACCGCGAATTTCAAGCCGCTAGTCTCCGTCCACTTTGACAGCCGGTTCAAACTGGGCCGGCGTCAATCTGGACAACACTCAAACACGAAAATGAAATCCCTGATTCTGACCCTCACTGCCGTCGTTCTGGCGGGCACCGCCTCCGCCGGCGATGTCACTGGTAAAATTTCCCTCAAGGGCACGCCGCCCCCGGAGAAGGAAATCCCGATGGACCCCGCCTGTGGCAAGATGCACGGCGACAAGAAGGCCATGACGCGCTTTTACGTGGTGGACGCCTCCGGCGGCCTCGCGGACGCCGTCGTCTATCTTGAGGGAGCCAAGGGGGGCGCTGCTCCGACCGCTCCGGTCGTGATTGACCAGAAGGGCTGTGAGTATCTGCCTTACATCAATTCAGCCACGCTTGGCCAGACCATCCGCGTGCTGAACTCCGACCCCGCCATGCACAACGTGCATCCGACCCCCACCGTGGACGGCAACAAGGAGCAGAACAAGGCCCAGCTCCCCGGTGGTGGACCGCTGGATTTCAGCTTCGCCAAGGCCGAGAAGTTCCTCCGCTTCAAGTGCGACGTGCATCCGTGGATGTTCTCCTATGTGAGCATTTTTGAGACCCCCTTCCACGCGGTCAGCGGCAAGGACGGCTCGTTCAAGATCACCGGCGTGCCGGACGGCAAATACAAGCTCGTCATCGAGCACCGCAAGGCCGGCAAGTCCGAGAAGCAAATCGAAGTCAAGGGCGGCGCGAAGGCCGACGTGACCCTCCAACTCAAGTAATTCAATCTCCGAGGTTCAGCCGCCGCAGCCGCAAGGCTGTGGCGGCTGAATTCTTTTTGGTGCGGCGATTTCGCGGTCTGGCCGGAGCGGATTGCCGCTTGCAGCTTGAAACCCAGCCTCCACCGCCTGGCCATGTCCCAAATGTCACAGACAACCGACTCCATCTGGCTCCACCGCCTCGCCGTGCTCACGGCTCTTGCGACGCTGGCACTCATCGGCATAGGAGGCTTGGTGACCAGCCACGGTGCCGGCATGGCCGTGCCCGACTGGCCGACGACCTACGGCTACAACATGTTCTTCTTCCCCGTTTCGCAGTGGGTCGGGGGCATTTTCTACGAGCACACGCACCGGCTCGTGGCTTCGGTGGTGGGAATGCTGACCGCGATTCTGGCCGGCTGGATATGGGTGCGCGAGACGAGCGGGGTGCTGCGCAAGATTGGTCTGGGCTGGATCATCCTGACCCTGGGCCTGATGGGCGTGCGCACTCAGGGCATGTTTGTGGCGCTGGCCTGCGTGGCGCTGGGGGTCATCGCCTGCTGTTTATCGAAGGTCCGCTCCGATGAGCGTCCATTGCGTTGGTGGGCCGCGATTGCCTTCAGTGCCGTCCTGGTGCAGGGCGTCCTGGGAGGGTTGCGTGTGACGGCGGTCAAGGATGGCCTCGGCATCTTTCACGGCACGCTGGCGCAGTGTTTTCTGGCATTGTTGAGCTGTCTCGCGCTGGTCACGAGCCGCTGGTGGCAGCAGTGCAAGGTGGCGCCAGGAATCGTCGCGGTGCCCGCGCGGCTGCGGAATTTCCTGCTGATCACGACGCTGCTGATCCTCTGCCAGCTCGCGCTCGGGGCTTCGATGCGTCACCAGCACGCCGGCCTGGCGGTGCCGGATTTCCCGCTGGCCCACCGCAAGGTCTGGCCCGCGACGGACGCGGCCTCACTTGAGGCTTACAATCGGGACCGACTCGATGCGCGCGATTTCAAGCCCATCACGGCGGGACAAATTCACCTGCACATGGCGCATCGTTTGGGAGCGCTGATTGTGTTTGGGCATGTGCTGGGCTGTCTGCTCAAGCTGCGTCGCACAGCCGGGGTCGCGCATCCGCTGGCACGCATGGCCGGCGGCTGGTTTGCGTTGGTCTGCGTTCAGTTTGGTCTCGGAATCTGGACGGTTTGGAGCAACAAGGCGGCGGACATTGCCACGCTGCACGTCGTCGTGGGGGCGGCGAGTTTGGTCGCGGGCACGTTGCTCACGCTGTTGTCGGCCACGGTGTTCGGGGCCGGGTGTGGTGTTCAGCCCGCTTCACCGAAGGCCGACGCGGGTGGTCCGGCAAGACCGGAACAAAATCCCGTTCGAGCGGCCTGAAGCCGACGCCCCGCCTTCGTCGGCCGGAGTCCTGATCCAATTGACGGTTGGGAAAAGATGCAGGCAGGTCGCCTTCGCGCTTGCCCTAAACTGCAATCTTGCGCTTAATCCCCCGCTTATTGTCTGAAGTCTGCTGACTAAACAATGTCTGAGAACACTGCCATTGCCGGCAAGGCG
>JBAYGL010000605.1:0-2715 GCA_041666725.1 Limisphaerales bacterium | reverse complement strand
TTCGACGCAGTGACGCAGGCCACCGGATCGAAGGAGAATTTCACCGGCCTGCCCGAGGGCTCCCGTGCGCTTCAGACGTGGAACCACAAGCTGGACAGCGAGTTCATGGACGCCTTTGGCCGTCCGAACAGCAGCGCCGAGTGTCCCTGTGAGCGCGACGCCAGGCCCAGCATGGTGCAGGCGTTGCACATGATGAACTCGACGAAGCTGAACGCCAAGGTCACGGCCGGCAACGGCCGCGCGCGCCTGCTTGCCGCGAGCAAGGCGACGGAGGAGCAGATTGTGACCGACCTTTACCTGAGCACCTACAGCCGCAGGCCGACCACAGTGGAGCTTGCGCTCGCCCAAAAAGCCTTTGCCGCCAGGGACGCCACCCGCCAGTCCGCCGTCGAGGACATCCTCTGGGCCTTGCTCAACTCGGCGGAGTTCGTGTTCAACCACTGAGCCGGAACCCTGCGGCTGAACCGGCCGGCCGGTCCCGCCCCGAGAATTTCCATCCTGCCTATTGCAATCGCGTCGTGCGTTTCTATAGTGCGCGCCAATTGAACCGAGAGAAATGAGCGAAACCTCCGCCGCCGACAACGGCCCCTGGTCCATTCAGGACGCCCGCACCCTCTACAACATCGACCGATGGGGCGCGCGTTACTTCGACATCAACGATGCCGGGCGGGTCGTCGCCAGGCCGCTGCAGGACGCCGGCGTGAGCGTGGACCTGACGGACATCGTGGAGGAGGCCCGCGGGCGCGGACTGAAGTTCCCCCTGCTCGTGCGCTTTCAGGACATTCTCCGGCACCGCGTCGAGGCCATCAACAAGGCGTTCCGCAACGCCATCACGGAGTTCAACTACGCCGGCCAGTATCGCGGCGTGTTCCCCATCAAGGTCAACCAGCTCCGCGAGGTCGTGGAGGAAATCCTTGATGCGGGAAAACCGTTCGACTTCGGCCTCGAGGTCGGCAGCAAGCCGGAACTCTTCGCCGGCCTCGCGCTCCAGAACCACCCGGCCAGCCTCGTCATCTGCAACGGCTACAAGGATGCGCAGTTCATCCGCATGGCGCTCATGGGCATCAAGCTCGGCAAGCGGGTCATCATGGTCGTCGAGAAGCTCGAGGAGCTGCGCCAGATCATCGCGGTGTCCCGGCAGGTCGGCGTGGAGCCGCTCATCGGCATCCGCGCGCGGCTGGCCAGCAAGGGCGCCGGCAAGTGGGCCGAGAGCGGTGGAGAAAACGCGAAGTTCGGCCTGAGCACGGCGGAGTTGCTGGCCGCCACCGAGCTGCTCCGCGCGGAAAGGCTCGAGCACTGCTTCAAGCTGCTGCACTTCCACATCGGCTCGCAGGTGCCGGACATCCTCACGGTCAAGAAGGCCGTCCAGGAGGCGTCGCGCTTCTACGCGAAGCTGCACAAGATGGGCTTCAACATCGAGTTTCTGGACGTGGGCGGCGGTCTGGGCGTGGACTACGACGGTTCCCGCAGCGCGTTCGACTCCTCGACGAACTACTCCCTCCAGGAATACGCCAACGACATCGTTTACTACATCGCCGACGTGTGCAACGCGGAGAAGGTGCCGCACCCCAACATCGTCAGCGAGAGCGGCCGCGGCATCGTGGCCTACCACAGCGTGCTGCTGGTAGAGGTGTTCGGCTCCATCGCCAAGACCAAGGGCGGCGACGCGCTGACCTTCGGCGACGCCGAGCACGCGCTTGTCCGCGAGCTGCTCGACATCAAGAAGAACCTCGCGAAGCTGAACAAGCTCGAGGCCTACCACGACGCCGAGGAGCGCAAGGAGGACGCGCACCAGATGTTCACGCTCGGGCTGCTCGAGCTGCCGGACAAGGCGAAGATCGAGACGCTCTACTGGGAGATCAGCCAGGGCGTGGTCGCCAGCTTCAAGGGCCAGGCATACATCCCCGAGGAGATCCGCAAGCTCGAAGACCTGCTGGGCGACCAGTATCTCTGCAACTTCTCCGTCTTCCAGTCGCTGCTCGACCACTGGGCGCTGGGCCAGCTCTTTCCCATCATGCCCATCGCGCGGCTCAACGAGCGCCCGACCAAGGAGGGCACGCTGGTGGACATCACCTGCGACTCCGACGGCTGCGTCAACAAGTTCGTGGACCTGCGCGACGTGCGCGATACCCTCCCGCTTCACGCGCTCGTGCCCAACGGCAACGGCCAGCACGAGCCTTACTACCTGGGCTTCTTCCTGATGGGCGCGTATCAGGACATCATGGGTGATCTGCACAACCTCTTCGGCCGCGTGAACGAGGTCCACGTCTTCCTCGAACCCGACGAGCCCACCGGCTACTACATCGAGGAAATCATCGAGGGCAACACCATCGTCCAGACGCTCGCCGCCGTGCAATACGACGAGAACGAGCTCAAGCGCCTGATGAAGTCGCAGGTGGACGAGGCCATCAAGTCCGACCGCATGAAGCCCAGCGAGGGAATGCGCCTGCTGGACGACTACGAGCGCGGGTTGAAGGAATACACGTATCTGACGTTCTGAGCGGCGGGTGACGGGAATGACCAATGCACAATTCCCAATGACCAAAGAATGCCCAAGGCCCAATGCCCGCGCCGACCTGGTCCATTGGACATTTGTCATCGGTCATTCATTGGGAATTGGTCATTGGCAATTGTTCATTCCATGAACGCCGACCTCCTGCCCTCCCTGCGGCGATTGGTGCGGGGCCTGTCCGCGCTCTTCTGGGGCCTGCCCAG
>JBAYGL010000604.1:0-2716 GCA_041666725.1 Limisphaerales bacterium | reverse complement strand
ACTCCCTCTCCCTTTGCGGAGCAAGGGGAGAGGGCCGGGGTGAGGGGTTTCGCGCGACGGCGTTGGCGGCCGCACCCCTCATCCGGCCTACGGCCACCTTCTCCCCTCGCTCCGCGAAGGGAGAAGGGAATTGAAAGCTTGCGACGGCAGAACGCTTCAAGCGACGCCTCCTCAAACCGGACTGGCAGAACGACAAGTTGCTTTCCTAACTCCGCGATGCGCGCGGCAGCAATTGTGAGTGAGGTGTTCATGGCTGCTGCTTGATCGAGGGTTCATTCAGTTTTGGCTCTGCCTCAACCACCTCGATTGTTGCGCACTTCAGTTTCAGCTCAAAATCCGTGCTTGAACCCAGTTTGACGGCCCAGCCTGATTTTTTCCTGATTTCAAGCAGAGTCGGCTTCAACTCCAGTTCGAAAACAATACAGCCAGCGAAACCAGACTCGATATGTAACGACTCACATTCGCCGAATCGGAGCGTGGTCCGCGTGTGTTTGGTCAGAATGTAGTGGCCGTTTGTCTCAGTTTGGTTGGTTAGCTCATGGATTTCGAATGCCATTTGCAGGTCACCGCCAGGCACAAACCCAACCCGACGAAGGTAGCCATCGTGGAAAGAAGGCCAGCACCCGAAGATGCTGGTCAGCTTTTCACTGCCACGAATCTGAGTTGCTAGTGCGTCGGTCATTTCTTCTCCAGCTCCGCGATTCGCTCGGCGGTCTTCTTCTTGAGAATGTTCATGAACTGCTGGTTCTTGGGGTTGGCCTTGGCGGATTGCTCTTCCATCTGCTTGAGCTGGGCCTTGAGCGCCCCGACGTTCTTCTCGTCGGCGAGCCGGCCCAGGAACTGCCGCACGGCGGGCAACTGCTGCGGCGTGAGGCCCGCGAGGTCGGGATCGTCGCTCGCGCTCTTGCCGGCCTTGCGGACGATCGAGGCGACGTTGCGATTTTCCGTCGTCAGGTAGGTGTTGGCGACGCGCTTCACGTCCGCGGCGGTGACGGCCTGAAGCTTGGCTCCCGCCTCGTTTATTTCCTGCCAGCGCCCGAGGCCGTCGTAACGGAGGAGCGCCTGCATGATGGCGTGGTTGTTGGAGAGCTTGCGATATTCGCCGGCGGCGAAGTTGTTCTTCACCTTCTGCAATTCCTCCGGCGGCACTTCGGTCGTCTTGATCTTCTCAACCTCGGCCAGCAGGCCGGCTTCGAGTTCAGCGGGCGTCTTCCCGTCGGTCACCTCGCCGCCGATGTTGAAGAGGCTGGCCCAGCGCAACGAGTGCTGCTGCGCATAGGCCTCGGTGGCGACCTTCGAGCCGACCACGAGCCCCTTGTAGAGGCGGCCCGTGCGCGTGGACAGAAGCTGCGCGAGAACGGCGAGCGGGTAGGTGTCCTTGTGGCCGAAGGCGGGCGTGTGCCACATGATGTCCACCTGTGGGTTGGTGTCCGCCTCGCCGTTCATGCGCTTCTCGGCGGGCTGCTTGATTTCGAGCGTAACCACGTCGGGGGCGGCCTCCTTACCGCGTGGGATGCGGCCGAGATACTTCTCGGCGAGCGCGGTGGCCTTGTCCGGGTCAAAGTCGCCGACGAGCACGGCGGTAAGGTTTTGCGGCGCGTAGTAGAGGGCGTAGAACTCATCCGCCTGCTTCTTCGAGATGGCCGGGATGTCCGACGGCCAGCCGACGACCGGCCAGGAATACGGATGCGACTCCCAGAACATCGCCCAGAACGATTCCTCGATGCGGCCCGTGGGCGGGGAGTCCGTGCGCATCCGGCGCTCCTCGAAGACGACATCCCGCTCGGCGTAGAACTCGCGGAAGACCGGCGCGAGCAGGCGGCCGCTCTCCATCCACATCCACAGCTCGAGCTTGTTCGCCGGGACGGTGGTGAAATAGACCGTCACGTCCTGGCTGGTGTAGGCGTTCATCTGCGAGCCGCCGTTGGAGGTGTAAACGCGGTCAAACTCGTTCTTCACGAGAATCTCGCGCTGCGCGTCCACAAGCTTCTTGAACTGGACCTGAAGCTCCTTGTAGCGCGGCGTCCAGGTGTCCGGGTTCAGCAGGTCGGTGATTTCGCCACGACGCCACATCGTGCGCATCACGGACTCTTCCCTGCGCATCAGGTCGCGCACGCGCTCCTGCTCGTTGATGATTTCGACATCCTTCTTGTAGTCCTTGGTGCCGAGCGTGGGCGTGCCCTTGAACATCATGTGCTCGAACAGGTGCGCGATGCCCGTGATGCCGGGCCGCTCGTTGGCGCTGCCCACATGCGCGACCCAGCCGCCGGCGACGGTCGGCTCGTCATGGCGCGGCAGCAGCAGCAGGCGCATGCCGTTGGAGAGCGTTTTCTCGATGACGGGCACCTGCTGCGCGCGCGCGGGGAGGACGAGGGCCGCGCACAGAAGCAGGCCGAGGCAAAGGGGTTTTTGTTTCATGCGGTCAGTGACGCAAACTTGGACAGCGAAAGCCGTCGGTCATTCAAGCGTGGCGGAAACAAGTGCCTGAAAGCAGGCGGGGCGTCAATTGCGGCAGTGGACCGAGTTTAACGCGAAGTCGCAAAGACGCAGAGACGCAAAGCATGGCAAGGGATGTTGATGAATGCGCCCTCCCTGCATTGCTATCTCCCAACTTCGTCGCTGTCTGAGAAGATTTTTTCCAACGCAGAGGACGCGGAGACCGCAAAGATTGCGCAGAGACCGAAGGGAAGGATCCGTCTCCGCGCCTCTCTGCGGT
>JBAYGL010000603.1:0-2731 GCA_041666725.1 Limisphaerales bacterium | reverse complement strand
CAAAATTTCAGGTCAGCTTCGTCGGCAATGCAGACATCGCCAGTTCCGGCAAGGATGGGCGCTACGTGTTTGTCACGATGTATAACACGGAGAACGCCGTCTCCTCCGAGGGCATGATCGAGCGTGACCGCGATGCCGTCGGCGCAATTGATGTGCCTCTGGCGGAGAAGGCCCTGGCCGAAGGCAAATTCACCAAGATCAACGGCGTGCCCGTGATTGAATCAGAAAAAGCTCCCGGCGTGCTGACGCTGATTCCCATTCCGAAAAACCCCCACGGCTGCAACGTCACACCCGACGGCAAATACGTGCTCGCCAGCGGCAAGCTTTCCCCGACGGTTACCATCATTGACGCGCACACGCTGAAGATCATGGCCGAACCCGAGGTGGGTCTCGGCCCGCTGCACACCACGTTTGACGGCCGCGGCAATGCCTACACGTCGCTGTTCGTGGATTCGCAGATCGTGAAGTGGAACATCGAGAAAGCCATCAAGGGCGCACTGGACTACATCGTGGACCGCGTGGATGTCCATTACAACGTCGGCCACACGAAAGCCGCCGGCTCGGACACAAGTTACCCCAGCGGAGATTGGCTGATTTCCCTGAACAAACTCAGCAAGGGCATGTTCCTGCCGGTCGGCCCGGCGATGCCTGAGTCGCAGGAGTTGATTGACATCTCCGGCGAAAAGATGCGCGTCGTCGCGGCCTTTCCTTCGCTCCCCGAACCCCACGATGCCGTGATGGTGCATCGGAAGATTTTGGAGAACGTGGTGGTGCAGACGCACGAACTCCAACCTGCCGCCGTGAAACTCGGCGAGGAAAAAGTCGTGCGCAACGGCAACAAGGTGGACGTCTATATGACCTGCATCCGGTCGAAGTTCATGCCCGAACAATTCGAGGTGCATCAAGGCGATGAGATCAAGCTGCACCTGACGAACGTCGAGACGGTGCGCGACATGACGCACGGCGTCGCGTTTTCCCACATGGGCATCAACCTCGCGGTTGACCCGGGCCAGACCGCCGAGACCACGTTCGTCGCCGACAAGCTGGGCACGCATTGGTATTACTGCACCTGGTTCTGCTCCGCGCTCCATCTGGAAATGCGCGGGCGGTTGCTGGTGAAGCCCGCCGGGGCGACGCTTAACGAGGCGATCGGTCCGATGACCCGGGAGGACAAGGCCCGCAACGCTGCGAAGAAAGGCGGCTCATTTGAATAACAACGTGAATGGTGATGCCGTCCGCCTGCCTGCGAATTCTGGAGGCCCCGCCGGGCGATTCGTTGCTCCCGCGCTCGCGTTTCTTGCCGCGGTGTTGTTGCTGGCCAGCCTCAAGTTCCCGCTCTGGCACATGCGTTTGGAAGCGCCGCAATATCGTGAAGAAGAGGCTCTCAAAATCGCGGTGTATCCAGATTCCCTGCGCGGCGATCTCCGGGAACTCGGTGTGCTGAACCAATACATCGGAGTTCACGTCCCGCCAACGTTGCCGCAGTTCAAATGGCTGCCCGGAACATTGATCGCGGGCGCGGCGCTGGGTTTGCTGGCGGGCTTTTGGTGCGGCCCGGTCCGCGGGCGGGCTTTGCTGCTGGTCGGTGGCGCGCTGGTTGCGGCCCTCGTATTGGCGGCTGTTCAAGCCATGTCGCAAATGCACGACATCGGCCACAAGCGCGATCAAAAGACAATCCTGGCCGGCATGAAGGATTTCACACCGCCATTCCTCGGCACGCGGAAGATTGCGCAATTCACTGTCAGTTCCCGTTTCGGACTGGGCGCGTGGCTGATTGGCGGCGCTATCGGATTGCAACTGGGGGCGGCGTGGCTGAGCCGAAGGCTCATGCAAGCTCCGGCATTGAACGGAAGCGCGGACAACTCTGTCCGCGAGTCTTCCGGTGGCACTCCAACTCCATCGGACCAGGCGCGCCGCGCCCCCATAACTGTTCAACCATGAAGGCCACCCGCATCCTGTTCATCTCCGGCGTCCTGTTGCTGATGGCGGTGTTCGTCGTGGGCGTTTACATCGTGCCGAAACTTCAGTCCGGCAGTCCGGCAACCGCGCGCCAGAGCGACGCCGCGCGCGTTTCCCTGGCCGACGTGTTTCTGGACGCCACTTACGCGACGCCGGATTTCATCAAGCGCGTGAAGCTCGAACCGTATCTTCAGCAGTGGCAGAACCGTGCGCAGCCCTTCCTCATCGGCATCAACACGCACGTCGGCACGATTGCCGATCTGGATCTGCGGGGCAAAGTGCTCATCGAAGACAGCAACGGTGACCGCTTTCCCTCGCTCGGAACGCCCGTCGTGTTGAGCGAACACCACAACATGTATCTGCTCGTGTTTCCGCTTGTGGACAATTCCGGCCAGCCGATCTTCGCGGCCAAACGCGGCCACTTCCGGCTCATCGTGACGGGCGTCGGCAAAACTCAGGAGCGCACCTTCGAATGGAAGCTCCCCGTTGTTGAACCCACGCCCGCCCGAACGCTGGCCGGCACGCTGATGCTCGCGTTGAGCGTGATCGGTGCGCTCATGGTAATCCTGAGTCCGTGCGCCATTGAACTCACGACCTACTACACCGGCATCATCGCGGGCGTCGTCAGTTCCGCCGCCATTGCGGAGAAGGGGGCGCGCATGCCGCTTCACGTGCGCGGACGCATCCTGCGCAACCTGGCCGCGTTCGTCGCCGGCTTCACGGTGCTTTACATGGCCAGCGGCGCTACCGTCGCGCTCATGGGCCAGCAGTT
>JBAYGL010000602.1:0-2732 GCA_041666725.1 Limisphaerales bacterium | reverse complement strand
GCCCGTGCCGCACCTGAACGGGCAACTGGCATCGCCCATCCACAACTTCCTGAGCCGCCTGAAACCCGGGACGGCCTGGTGCCGTGCGAACTGGGGCCTGAGCCGTTCGCCGGAATTGAACCAGCATCCCGCACGCGGCCTGCCGAAATTTGCGCCGCCGCTGCGCGAGGACGAAGTCTGGCTGCGGGTGGAGGATCAGGTGCTCGTCGCGCTGCCGGAGAGCTGCGGCGTGCTCTTTGGCATCCGCATGACCGTGCTGCCGCTCGTCGAAGTGAAGCGCCACCCCGCTGCCGTGTGCGGCCTCGCCCGCGCGTTGCAGACGATGCCGGACGCGATGCTGGAATACAAAAGCCTGCTGGCGGCGAAGGACGAATTGCTGCGCTTGCTGCAGCCTCAAAGTTGACGCAGGGACGCAAAGGCGCGAAGGCGCAATGAGAAGGCAACGGAGATTTTCACCGCCATGGCGTATTTGCGCCCTTGCGTTGAAATCGGCGTTCTGACGACAGGCGTGCTGGTTATACCAATTCCCGGTGCAAGTCGGTGGAATGCGAACCGAACCCCACGTCGCGTGCCTTCTCCCTTCCTTGGAGGAGGGGAGAAGGTGGCCGCAGGCCGGATGAGGGGTGAGGCCACCAACGCCGGCGCATTGAACCCCTCACCCCGGCCCTCCCCTCATCCGATGAAGGGAGAGGGGGCAAGGCCCCTCGTGGTCCGCCACCGATTCCACCGACTTCCATTCCGAAATGGTATCAGGCACCGCGGGACTGGACCAGCGCAGAAGGTCCGCAGTGGAGGGTCACTCCGAAACCTTTTCCGCCGCCGGGAACTCCTCCGCGTGGTAGCTGCTGCGCACCATCGGCCCGCTGGCCACGTGGACGAAGCCCATCGCCTCCGCGCGCGCGCCCAGTTCGGCAAACTTGTCCGGATGCACAAACTCCACGACCGGCAGATGCTTCAGCGTCGGCTGGAGGTATTGGCCCAGCGTGAGAATGTCGCAGTTCGCCCGGCGCAAGTCCTCCATCGCGGTGAGCACCTCCGCCTCCGTTTCGCCGAGGCCCAGCATCATGCCGGACTTGGTGAAGACGTCGGGGCGGCTCGCCTTCACCTTCGCAAGGACGGAGAGCGAGCGATCGTAGGTCGCGCGGTGGCGCACGCCGGGCGTGAGGCGGCGGACGGTTTCCAAGTTGTGGTTGTAAATCTCCGGGTTCGCCGCGAGCACGGTCGCGATGCACTCGTCCTTGTCGAGGAAGTCCGGCACCAGCACCTCGATGACGATGCCGGGATTCGCCGCGCGCGTGGCCTCGATGGTCTGCCGGAAATGCTCCGCGCCACCGTCGGCGAGGTCGTCGCGCGCCACCGCCGTGATGACGACGTGCTTGAGGCCCATGCGCTTGGTCGCCTCGGCCACGCGCTGCGGCTCGTCGGCTTCGAGCGCGAGGGGCTTGGCGGTGGAGATGGCGCAGAAGCCGCACGCGCGGGTGCAGCGGTCGCCGGCGATCATGAACGTCGCCGTGCCCTGGCTCCAGCACTCCCAATGGTTCGGGCACTTGGCGCTCTCGCAGACGGTGTGAAGGTGCAGGTCGTTGAGCAGCTCGCGCGTCTTCGTGAACGCGCTGCTGGTGGGCAGCGAAAAGCGGAGCCATTCGGGCAGGCGGGGGCGGGTGGGCGGCGGGGCGGTGAGGGTTTCCATCGGGAAAATCAGGGAATGACCAATGACCAATGTGCAATGTCCAATGAATGTCCAAGCCCGAATGACCAATGCTGGTAGGGCGCGTCTGTTCTCAGCGCGCCACCGAACCAGCCGAGCACCCAACCGGCGCGGGCAGAACACCACCGCTTCTTGGACTGCGGTGGCAGAGCGCCCGTCCTCCGTAGCAGCACTGCGGAGGGTGGACAGCGGCGACACCGCTTTGGCCTCCCGCAGAGCGGAACTGCCCCGTAGTCACCCACCGCTCCGCGGGACGGAAAAGCGGCGTGGCGCTCCGCTTCCCGCCGCAGTCCAAGACGGGCACCGGACATTGGGCATTCTTTGGTCATTGGGAATTGGACATTGGGCATTTCATTCCCACCCATTCTTCTTCCACCACTTTTCGATCTCGGGCGGGCCGAAGTCGCCGAGCACCTGGCCATCCACCTCGATGGTGGGGGCGAGGGTCTGGCCGGAGAGGCGCTCCATCTCGTCGTAAGCCTGGTCGTCGGCCATCACGTTGAGCACCTCATACTCCACGCCGCGCGCGTCGAGCCAGTCCTGGGCTTTCGAGCACCACGGGCAGTAGGGTTTGATGAAGAGGCGGACGCGGGTGGGGGGCATGCGTGGTGCGTGTTACGTGGTGCGTGTCAAAGACATGGTCCGCAGCGGCGACACTGCGGCTGGGGGTGCTGGTTCGCGGCGCGCGGCATTCATGCCGCTTCAACGTGCGCTCCGCTTTGGCGATCCCTCGCTTCAGGTTGTTCGGACGGTGAAGCGGCATGAATGCCGCGCGCCGCAAACTCTTCGGCGATCATCTCAAAGACATTGTGCAGCTCCTCCTGGGCCAGTTCTGGTGTGGGACCGATCGCGTGGCAGCCGGCGATGACCGGCGCGGAAGCCACGTAGCTTCCGTTGTCGTCGCGGTGGCAAACCACCTGGTAGTCGAAGCGCACTTTCACGGTGGGAAGCTAGCGCAGCGACCGCTGAAACGGAAGCGGAATGCCGCGCGCGTCGAGCCGGTCCTGCGCCTTCGAGCACCACG
>JBAYGL010000601.1:0-2744 GCA_041666725.1 Limisphaerales bacterium | reverse complement strand
TGTTCATGTTCTTGATCTCGATCTTCGCGCCGAGGGCGGTGGAGCCCTTGGGGCGGACGCTGATGTTCACGTCGCAACGGACCATGCCCTTCTCCATGTCGCAGTCGGAGATGCCGCCCTGGTGGAGAATCTCCGTGAGGGCGTTGAGATACGCGTAGGCCATGTCCGCGCTGGTGAGGTCCGGCTCGGAGACGATCTCCAGCAGCGGCACTCCCGCGCGGTTGAAATCCACGCCGGAGTGGCGGTCGAAGTGCGTGAGCTTGCCGACATCCTCTTCCAAGTGCGCGCGGGTGATGCGGACGCGGGCGAGGCCGTCGGTGGAGCCGGGGCCGTTGAACTCGAAGTCCACGTGGCCGTTGGCCGTGCTGGGCTGGTCGTATTGGGTGAGCTGGTAGTTCTTGGAGGCGTCGGGGTAGAAGTAATTCTTCCGGTCGAACTTCGCGTGGCGGGGGATGGTGCAGTTGAGCAGCAGGCCGGTGAGCACGGTGAGGCGGAGGGCCTCCTCGTTCGGCACGGGCAGCACGCCGGGCATCCCGAGGCAGACGGGGCAGACGTTGGTGTTGGGCGGCGCGCCGAAGGCGTTGGCGCAACCGCACCACATCTTGGACTGGGTCTTGAGCTGGACGTGTGTTTCGAGACCGATGACAGCTTCGTATTCCATAGCGGCGGGGAAATGCTAACCACGGATGGACACGGATGGACACGGATTTTTCCAAGCCAACGGAGCGCCGGTCTCCGACCCGGCGTTTTGGGAGGTAGGCTGAACGCGCCGGGTCGGAGACCGGCGCTCCATTCACTTCCGGTTCTTGCTCCGCGCCTGCTCCAGCAGCCAGGTGTAGAGCGCGTCGGTGCCGTAGGCGTCGTCCCAGCAGTTGTGGCCCACGCCGGGATACTCGGTGTATTTCGAGTTCGCACCGGCCTTGGTCAGCGCCGATTGCATGTCACGGTTGGCCTTCAGGGTTTCGGCGCGGTCCTTGTCGCCGCAGAAATTCCAGACGGGCAGGTGTGCGGCGGCAAACTGGGCCGCATTCGCCGGGTCGGGCCTGGAGCACATGGGCACGATGGCCGCCCATGCGGACGGGTCTTTCATGGCGATGCTCCACGTGCCGCTGCCACCCATCGAGAGGCCGGTAAGATAGACGCGGTCGGGATCGGTGCCGAACTCGGCCTGCGTTTGCTTGAGCATGGCGAGCGCCCATTGCGCGTCCGGGCCGTCGGCGAGCCAGTTCGAGCCGGTGCGGCACTGAGGCAAGACGGTGACGAAGGGGAACGTGCCCTTGCGTTTCCAGATGGCCGGGGCGATGCCGACCATGATCTGGTCGATGTTGTTGGTTCCGCGCTCGCCCGCGCCGTGGAGGAAGAGCATCACCGGCGGCTGGCTGCCGGCCTGGTATTTCAATGGCACGAAGATGACGAACGGGTGCGTCTTCCCCTCGGCATCGGTGAACACGCGGTTTTGAAATCCGCCAGCAGGAGCGGACTTTGCGGACGGCGGGGCGGCGGGCTTGGCGGGCGATGCGCAGCCGGCGACCAGGGCGAGGCAAACCACGGCGAGGGCGAACCGGACAAGTTTCATGGCGGAAAACTGAACGAGCCACCGCCGCCCGGCAAGGGCGAAGCCCGTCCGGCACGCTCAAGTTTCTGAGCCGAATCCATTCTTGCGCTTTGGAGGCTCAATCCTAGACTCCCCGTCCCGCTGGCGTCAGGCCGGCGGGGCAAATGAGCCAGCGACGGATTTATTATTTCGACAACAACGCCACCACCCGGGTCGCCCCCGAGGTTCTGACGGCGATGACTCCGTTTTTCACTGAGCGTTGGGGCAATGCGTCCAGCGCCTATTCCTTCGGCAACGAGGTGGTGAAGGACATTGATCTGGCCCGCGAGAAGGTCGCCGCGCTCATCGGTGCGGACCCGCGGGAGATCATTTTCACCAGCTGCGGCACGGAATCGAATATTACCGCCCTGCACAGCGCGATGATCACCCAGCCGGGCAGGCGCCACGTGCTCACCACGGCGGTCGAGCATTCGGCGAACATCAAGTTCGGCGAGTATCTCCGGCGGCGCGGCTACGACGTGACGTTTCTTCCGGTGGAGTCGGATGGCTCGCTGGACTTGCACATGCTGGAGAAGTCCATCCGGCCTGACACCGCCATCGTCTCCGTGATGTGGGCGAACAACGAGACGGGCGTGCTGTTCCCGCTGGAGGAGATCGCCGCAATTTGCCGGAGCAGGGGAGTGCTTTACCACACCGACGCGGTCCAGGTGCCCGGCAAGCTCAGGATGGACGTGGACGAGCTGGGGGTGGACTTCCTCTCCCTGTCCGCTCACAAGCTTCATGCGCCCAAGGGCGTCGGGCTGCTCTACTGCCGCTACACTGCGCCGTATCATTCCTACATCATCGGAGGCGGGCAGGAGAAGGGCCGGCGCGGCGGCACGGAGAACGTGCCTTACATCGTGGGTTTCGGGCGGGCCGCGGAACTGGCTCTGGCCTCCATCCAGGATGAGAACACGCGCATCCGCGCTTTGCGTGACCGGCTGGAGCAGACGATTCTCGCCACGATCCCCGACACCAACCGCAACGGCGGACGCGACGCGCGCCTGCCGAACACGAGCAACCTGACCTTCAGCGGCTGTGAGGCGGAAGGCATCCTGTTGCTGCTGGACCGTGAGGGAATCTGTGTGTCGAGCGGTTCGGCCTGCACCACCGGTTCGCTCGCTCCCAGCCATGTGCTGACAGCGATGGG
>JBAYGL010000600.1:0-2748 GCA_041666725.1 Limisphaerales bacterium | reverse complement strand
GGGTTGCCGCCGGCATGAATCCAGAGACGAAAGCGAAGCGGCAACGGCTGCCCGCGCTTCAGCGCGTAGCGCGTTCCGCTGGTCGGGAATGTCGGCTGACACCACGAAAGATTCGGGAACTGCACCCATTCGCCCGGATACCCGGGATTCTGCGGATGCTGCATCAGCGTCAACCCCGATGCCGCGCTGCCGCCGGGAAAAAGGCCGCTCAAATCCGCCCACGCCCGCTGCGGGCGGGCATTCGGCGCATTTGTTAAGATGGAAATCGTCTGCGACTCCGGCGTCACCAGCCGCACATTCATGCCGCCATAATGTTTCGTCTGGCGGCGGGCAATCGTGACGCCCTCCTTGAGCGCGACAAAGTTCAGCGTCAGATCGACCACCCGGCCCTGCTGCGTTGCGGGATAGGCGCGGATGCTCACCGATTCGCGCACCACCGGCTCGCGGTCTTCCCACAGCCAAAGGTTTTCGGCCTCGATCTGCGCAAGCTCCGCCCCGCTCCGGAGCCTCACATTGCCAGTGGGTCGTGCGAAAATATTTTGCAGCGCATGCAGGTCGGCGCGGTTCGTGCCGTAATCCACTTCAGGCCATGCCCAGTAAATGCCGCGATGATGCGGATGATCCACCGCCCAGTCCCGGGTCAGTTCCTCGCCGCTCAATCCGTAGAGCGGGTGGATGTAGTCGCTGCGCGGACGGGCATACTTGAGGTTGTTGGTCTTGATGTTCTCCAGCACCGCCCCGGGATCGACACTCCGATAGTTGTAACGCAGCACAGGCTTGCCCCCGTCGAAGATCCCGATCTGTCCCGTGACCGCATTTGAAACCGCCTGCATCCTGTGCGCGGCTGAAGCATCCTGGCCCCCGGCACAAGGCGTATCTGACCGGAGAAGCAGCGTGAGCAGGGCCATGATGCAACCATTCCACGGCGTTCTTTTCGGGAGACTCACGCTCCAAAGCTTTAGCCACTTCGCTTTTCTTCGTCCAATGCATTCAATGGAGAGTGTGTGGTCTTGATTTGCTGCGACAGCAGCAAGGATTGGGGCGGATTTCCAGGGGCTCTGCCTGAAGAATTTCGTATCTCTCGGTTGGAATATCTGCGAGTTAACAAGCGCGCTCTTGTGAACTGCCGCCTTGCTGCTCCGCTTGGTGCGGCTGCGGCCGTTCGGATGCGGCAACTGCGCCGGCCCCTGATCAGATGAAAGACAAATTCTTTAGAGCCTGTCTGAAAAATGGCGGCGGTTTGCTTTTCCTTCTCGTTTGCCTTGCGTCCCCGGTCTTGAACGCTGCCGCCGCCCAGCCCGACGAATCCCTGAACCTGAAGCTCGCCGCCCCGATCCGCACCTGGGACGAAGCGATACCGCTCGGCAACGGTTTGCTCGGGGGTCTGCTCTGGGGCGAAACAAATCTGCTGCGGCTCTCGCTCGATCGCGGCGATCTCTGGGATCTGCGCACGCCCCCGGAGATTCATGAGCCGGGATTCACCTATCAAAACCTCCAGCGTCTTGTGCGCGACCGGAATCAAAATGAAATAAGCCGGCTCTTCGACGAACCCTACAACCAGCCCACACCGACAAAGATTCCCGCCGGCCGGTTGGAGATCGTTCTCGATCCGACGCAAGCAGTGGGTAGGTTTGAACTGAACCTCGCCGCCGCGGAGGGCCGCGCATTTTTTGGCAACGGTCAGCAATGCGATGCCTTTTTCAGCGCGACGGCGCCGGTTGCGTTGTTGCGCATCGCCGGACCAGAGCCAAAGGAGCTCCGCCTGCTCCTGCCGGGATCGGGCGGCGGCAGCACCGGCCCGGCCAGTCACGCTGTGGCGAAGCTGGGCTATCCAGCCGCCATGGTGGGAAGCGAGGGTCACGCAAGATGGTTTGTTCAGGAAACAGCCGGTCCGCTCAAATACTGCGTGTTCGTTGACAGCCGGCGGTTGAATGATGCGACGCTCGTGGCGGTCACCGTCACCACCTCCAGTGCGGGAGCGGATGTGTTGCGGGAGGCGCGCAGGCTTGTTTCCGCAGCGCTCCGGCAGGGTTATGATGCCGCCCTGAAGCCGCACGCAGCATGGTGGAAAAAGTTTTGGGCGCAGTCGTCGGTCACGATCCCCGAGCCGGACATCCAGCGGCACTACTACCTCGTTCGTTATTTTTACGGCGCCAGCTCACGGCGCGGGTCCCCGCCGATGCCGCTTCAAGGAGTGTGGACTGCGGACGCCGGATCACTCCCGCCGTGGAAAGGGGATTATCACAACGATCTCAACACCCAGATGAGCTACATGGGTTATCAGGGTGCGGGGCATTTTGACGAGGGACGCACCTTCCTTGATTTCAACTGGAACCTGCTTCCCGCCTACCGCCGCTTCGCACAGAACTTCTACGGCACGGACGGCGCGAATGTGCCCGGGGTCATGTCGCTGGCCGGCGATCCGCTCACCGGCTGGGGCCAATACTCGCTTTCACCGACGATGGGGCCGTGGGTGGCGCACTTGTTTTACCTCCACTGGCGTTACACCGGCGACGCAAAGTTCCTCAGGACGCGCGCCTATCCGTGGTGCCGGGAGCTCGGGACATGCCTGAAGGGATTATTGAAGCCCGACGAGAAAGGCTTGCTGGTGCTGCCGCTGTCCACGTCGCCGGAAATACACGACAACCGGCTGGGTGCATGGCTCAAGCCCAACAGCAATTCCGATCTGGCCTGCTTGAAAATGCTTTTCACCTCGCTCGGTGAAATGGCCGACGCGTGCGGCAAGGG
>JBAYGL010000599.1:0-2749 GCA_041666725.1 Limisphaerales bacterium | reverse complement strand
CGCTTCAGCGCGGCCGACACCGGCCTCGCCGGATGCAGGAGGAAATCCACGATCATCTTCGCCGGATCATCCCAGCCGAAATATTCAAAGTCGAGCCAAACGATCCCGCCGTCACGTCGTCGCAGCGCGTTGTGAAAGCCAAAATCCGACGGACTCAGCGTGCGTTCGCGCACCGGCAGCTCGCGGTCAAACGCGCCGCGCGGGAGATGCCCGCGGCTCCAGCGCGCGAAATGCTCCAGCGCGGGGTCGAACTGCTCGGCGAGGAAGCGTCGCAGCGCGGCGATGTTTTTCGCGCAGCCCTCCGCTGCATCAAGGCGCGCCCTGCGCCGGCGCAGCACTTGAACCATTTCTGCGACGGTGAAGCAGGCCTCGGAGGCGGGACCGATCTTCGCGCTTTCGCGAAGCGGCGCGAGACCGCGGAGCTGCCCGAGGAAGTCCGCCAGCGCGTCGATGTCTTTCGGACGAATTTGGCCGGGCTTTTCGCCTTCGATGAATTCGTAGAGCGCCACACCGGCACGTCGGCCGGCCGCCAGCGGCCGGGGCACGTCGTGAAAGCCGTGCCGCGACATCAGCCGCAACGCACCAAACTCGACGCCGAGCCGGTCGCGCGGATCGCCTCGATGGCGGAAGTAGGCCTTGAGCGCGATGCTGCGCCCGTCAGCGAGCCGGGCACGAAACACGCGGCTGTTGCGCCCGCCGGAGACGGGTTTGAGCGCCGTCACACGCGAGCGGACCAGCCGCTCCACGGTGTCGCGCAGCGCGGCGGGTTTAGCTGGCGTGCTCGAAGACATGCTTCTCGATGAGGGGCCAGCTTGTGAACACCTTGACGTTGGGCGGCGCGGTGGTCTGGCGCTGCGGGGCGAACAGGATTTTTTTCACTCCAGGCGGAAATTCTGGCTCACGGAACACCTCCTCCAGGTCGTCGATGAAGATCGTGCAGCCGAGCGCCCGGATGAGCCCGAGTTTTTCCAGTCGCGTGACGCCGAAATGGACGTGATCGCGTGGCAGCCCGACGCGCGCGGGATTGAAGAATCCCTCGTGTTCAAGCCAGCCGCGGGCGGCATCGTGCAAACCGTGCGGCGGGCCGATGACGGGCTGGCGCGTCTTGTGGCTGACGATGTGGACCGTCAGGCCGGCCCGGCGGCAGCGGCCGAAAAACTCCCTGACACCCGGGAACAGCGCCGCTTCGCGGATGCGGGGGCCGTAGACGAGGCCCTGCAGCTCCGTCCACTTTTCCTCGCCGCCGAGGCTGCGCAGATGGTCGCGCACGGCGGTCTTGTCCTCGGGCAGCGAACGCGGGATCAGCCCGCGCTCGACGGCGAGCCGGTGAAACAGCGCGTCGTAGCTGACGATCGTGTTGTCGAAATCAACGCCGATGACCATGCGAACCTCCCGGATTCGTCACGACACCTTCAACTCCTGCATCCGCTTGATGTTGGAGTAGTGCGTGATTTTGAACGGGTCGGGAATCTTGCCCGCGCGGTAGGCGGTGACGATGCCCTGGATGGCGTCCTCGATGCCGAACTGCGGCTCGAAGCCGAGCACGCGCTTCACCTTGTCGGAATTGACGTGATAGCTGCGGTTGTCGTCGCTGGGCGTGTATTCCAGCTCGATGGTCGGGTCGCCGATCGTGTCGCGCACGAGGAAGGCGATCTTCTCGATGGCCAGGTTCTGGAAACCGACGTTGAACGCCTCGCGGTCCACCTTCGCGGCGGGCGCGGCGAGGAAGGTCAGGTAGGCGCGCACCATGTCCTTGATGTTCAGGTTCGGGCGGAGCTGCTTGCCGCCGAAGATACGGATCTTGTGATTCACCAGCGCGTGGATGGTGAGGATGTTCACCGACAGGTCGAGTCTCAGGCGCGGGGCGTAACCGCAGACGGTGGCGGGCCGGATGATGACGCGGTCCATGCCGCGCACGTCGGCGCGGGCGAGGAGGTCGCGCTCGCAGTCGAGCTTGAAGCGCGAGTAGTCGGTGAGCGGGAGCGGCTCGGCGTCCTCGCGCACGTCGGGCGTTTCCTTCACGCCGTAGATGCTCGATGAGCTCGCGTAGATGAAGCGCTTCACGCCGGCGGCAATCGCGCCGTCCATCAATCCGCCGAAGCAGTCGTAGTTGATGGATTTGCCGAGATTCGGGTTCAGCTCGAAGCTCGGGTCGTTCGAGATGCAGGCGAGGTGGATGACGGCATCCACGCCCTTCATGGCTTCGCCGACGCGGCAGCTGTCACGCAAATCCACCTCCAGCAGCTCCAGTTCGGGCCGCCGGGCGTGGTCTCCGAAGACCCCCTTGCCATACCAGAAGGTGTCGAGCACGCGGACGCGATAGCCTGCGTCGAGCAACGCGGGGACGAGGGCGCTGCCGACGTAGCCGCCGCCGCCGGTGACGAGGATTTGTTTGTAGCCGTTGGGATTCAGCATTGAGTTCAAAGTTTAAGGTTCAAAGTTCAAGGTTGGGCTCACTTGGAATCTTGAACTTGGAACGAAGTCATTTCATCAGCGACGTGAAGTGGCGGAAGAGGCTCGTGGGGTCGATGAAGCTCCGGTGGCCCATGATCATGCACGCCTCCGCGCCGACGACGTTGGCGATGAAGCCCAGCGTCTCCGCCGGGATGCCCAGCGCGGCGCAAGGCGCGGTGATGGCGAAGACCGCGTCACCTGCGCCCACGCGATCCACCACCCGGATTGCAAAGGCGGGCACCTCGGCGATCTTCTGGTGCTTGTCGCAGCAGTAGCAGCCGGTGCTGCCGCGCGT
>JBAYGL010000598.1:0-2763 GCA_041666725.1 Limisphaerales bacterium | reverse complement strand
CTGCTGAAGCAGGATGCGAAAATTGTCGACCGCGAATGGGTATGGGAAAACGGCCTCAGTGCCGAGCAGCGCCAGGCGCTTCCGCAGAATGTGCGCGAGGTCTTCGACACGCCGCCGGCGCAGCGCACGGACCCGCACAAACTGGTCGTGCTGACTTCGTTCGTCGAGAACGCGGCGGAGAACAAGACGCACCAGGCGGCACTCAAGAAGCTGCGCGCGGGGAAGTCCAGGATGGACACGACGATGGTGATGCGCGAGGCCGCCAAGTCCCGCCGCACCTACCTGCACATCAAGGGCGACTTCACCCGCGACGGTGGCGACGTGAAGGCGCATTTCCCGGCCGTGTTGCATTCGTCCAAGTCTGTCGCCGACCGTGAGCCGAACCGGCTCGACCTTGCGCGGTGGCTTGTGGACGAGGCGAATCCGCTCATGGCGCGTGTCACCGTGAACCGCATCTGGCAGCAGTATTTCGGCAAGGGTTTGGTCGAGACGGAGAACGACTTCGGCACGCAGGGCGCGCCGCCCAGCCATCCGGAACTGCTCGACTGGCTGGCGGTGGAGTTTCAAAACCCCGGAGGGGATGGAAAACAAGGGGATGGGGTCTTGCGTCTGGGGGCTGGGGCTCGCGGCGAAGCGTCCTTGGCGTCCGAAGGTTTCCCCAAGAACCAAGACGCCAGACCCAAGACCCCTTGGAGCCTCAAAGGCCTCCACCGCCTCATCGTGACCAGCGCGACCTACCGCCAGTCCTCCACGGTGCGACCCGAACTCCAGCGCGTGGACGCGAACAACAAGCTGCTCGCCCGTCAGAACCGCCTGCGCCTCGACGCCGAGATCGTCCGCGACGTCTGCCTCAGCGCCAGCGGCCTGCTGACGCCGACGGTCGGCGGGCCGAGTGTCTATCCTCCGATTCCCGACGGAGTGATGTCGCTCGGCCAGGTGAAGCGCGCGTGGCCCACCAGCACCGGGCCCGACCGCTACCGCCGCGGCCTCTACACGTTCTTCTTTCGCGCGACACCGCCGCCGGCACTGGGCGTCTTCGACTCGCCCGATGGCTTCAGCACGTGCACGCGTCGGATTCGCAGCAACACGCCGCTGCAAGCCCTTGCACTGCTGAACGACAGCGCGTTCTACGAGTTCGCCGAGAGTCTCGCCGCCCGCGTGCTCAGGGAAGTTCCGGGCGATGACACCGCGCGCATCGAACACACCTTCCGCCTCTGCCTCGCCCGCAAGCCGAGTGCGACGGAAGTCAGGCGGCTTGCGGAATTGCTCAAGGGCGAAACCGCCAGCGTGACCGACGCCGAGGCGAAGATCGTGAAGGCTCCGGCGGGAGTGGAGCCGAAGCAGTTCGCCGCATGGACGACCGTGGCGCGGGTGCTGTTGAATTTGGACGAGATGATTACGAGGGAATGACATGAAACACTTTCCTGTGAACGATCCATTACTCACTTCCACCCGCCGCCAGTTCTTCAGCCAGTGTGGCATGGGCCTCGGCTCCATCGCGCTGTCCTCGCTCATGGCGGATCAGGCGAAGGCCGCGCCGCTGAAGCTGGTGAATCCGTTCGCGCCGAAAGGCGGGCACGCTGCGCCAAAGGCGAAGCGGGTCATCTACCTGTTCATGGCGGGAGGGCCGAGCCAGCTGGAGTTGTTCGACTACAAGCCCAAGCTTGTCGCTTTAAACGGCCAGCCGATTCCGCAGAGCTACATCGAGGGCAAGCGCTTCGCGTTCATGGGCAGCACCCACGGAGTGAAGTGCCTCGGCACGCGCAAGAAATTCGACCGGCATGGACAGGCGGGCACCTGGATGAGCGACATGCTGCCTTATACGAACGGCATAGCGGACGACATCGCGGTGGTCACGACGTGCGCGACAAACCTCTTCAACCACGCACCGGCCAAGCTCTTCATGAACACCGGTTCGGGGCAGTTCGGCCGGCCCAGCCTCGGTGCGTGGGCGACCTACGGCATCGGCAGCGAGGCGAACGACCTGCCGGGCTTCGTCGTGCTCCAGAGCGGCCCGCGCGGTCCGCGCGGCGGCGCGGTGAACTGGGGCAGCGGCTTCCTGCCGACGACTTTTCAGGGCGTGCCATTGCGCGGACAGGGCGAGCCGATTCTGAATCTCTCCAGTCCCGCCGGCATCTCCGCCGGGCGTCAGCGCCGCACGCTCGACGCGGTGCGTGACCTGAACCTCCAGCGCCTCGTCGCGACCGGCGATGACGAGGTCAACACGCGCATCGCGGCCTACGAGATGGCGTATCGGATGCAGTCCAGCGCGCCGGAGCTGATAGACATTTCCGGCGAGAGCAAGGCGACGCTCGACCTCTACGGAGTGGACCCGGCCAAGCCGTCCTTTGCGCGGAACTGCCTGCTCGCGCGGCGGCTCATCGAGCGCGGCACGCGGTTCGTGCAGCTCTACCACACGAGCTGGGACAGCCACGGCGGCCCCGGCGAGACGCTGGAAGACGATTTCCCGAAGGTCGTGCGCGACGTGGACCAGGGCTGCGCCGCGCTGGTGAAGGACTTGAAGGCGCGCGGCCTGCTCGAAGACACTCTGGTCATCTGGGGCGGGGAATTCGGTCGCACGCCGATGGGTGAGAACCGCGACAAGACCGGACGCAACCATCACATTGACGCGTTCACGATGTGGTTCGCAGGTGGCGGCATCCGGGGCGGCCAGACGATCGGCGAGACGGATGAACTCGGCTTCGGCCCGGCGCAAGACCGCTGCCATGTCCACGACCTGCACGCGACGATTCTACACCTCCT
>JBAYGL010000597.1:0-2781 GCA_041666725.1 Limisphaerales bacterium | reverse complement strand
TGCCCGTGTGACGTGCGACCACATCATCAAGCTTGAGAAGGATGACCTGGGGTTCAGCGGCGGCAGATTGCTGAACGAAGAAGCCAAGGAGTGCGGTGAGGAGGACGCGTTTCATGGACTGGACAGACTGATTCTTTGCGACGGCCATTTCACCGGGACGCCGGGTTTGGCATCCGCACCGGAAGCGCCGCTCGTGACAGGCAGGGGCGGCGAAAGTAGGCAGATGTTCATGATGGGTTGGCGCAGGAAATTCACTTCGGCCACTCACCATTGACGATGGGCTTCGCGGTGAGCTTCGCCGGATCAACCACCGCGTGACGCACCTTCTTCCGTTTCCACGTGTAGGTGATGTGCACGAGGCCGTCCCTGGTCTGGATGATGGCGGGATAACTGAACTCCGCCTTCGGCTCGTCTTCGAGGATGAGCGCCGCCTCCCATGCCTTGCCATCGCGCGAGACCGCGAGGTTGAGCGGCGAACGACCTCGCGCGGTGTGATTGTAAACGAGCAGGTGCCGGCCGTCGCGCAGCGTCACGGCGTCGGTGCCGGAGTTCGGATTGGGCAACGGGGTGAGCGACATCTCGCCCCATGTCTTCCCGCCGTCGTCGGAGCTGATCTGGAAAACGTGCTTTTGCTGCGTGCGCCCGATGGCGAGCAGCCTGTCTCCTCCGGGGAAGAGGATGCTCGGCTGGATGGCACCGATGGCTTTGCCGTCGTTCACAGCGTCGGTCTTGGACCAGGTCGCGCCGTTGTCGGTGCTGCGCTCAAAATGCACACGCCAGCCGGCGTGCTCGGAACTGGTCGGCGATAGAATGTCGCCGTTCGCGAGCTGCACGGGCTTGTTCTTGATCGGACCGAGAATGCCGTCGGGCAAACGACGCGCGTCGCTCCATGTGCGGCCGCCGTCGGCCGAGGTGCGGAGCATTCCCCACCACGTGCTCGGGCTCGGCCCGACCTTGTAGAGCAGCAGCAGCGGTCCGGTCTTCGGCTGAAAGAGAACCGGGTTCCAGCACGGATGCCGTGAGCCGTCCGCCTGCACGCCGTTCGCGACCTCGACGGGCGTCGTCCATCTGCCGTCCTCGTTGCGCGACACCCAGATGCCGACGTCCGGATTTTTCTCCGCCGTCCCGCCGAACCACGCCGCCACCAGCCCGCCGGCAGCAGGCTCCACGATGGTTGTCGCGTGGCACGAGGGGAACGGTGCGGTCTCGTAGATGAATTCGGATTTCAAAAGGCCCGGCTGCGGTTCCGTCGCGTGGGCGAGGGGAAGCGTCTTGAACGAAGCTACGGCGGCAACGGTGGCGAGGATGGCTTTCCAGTTCATAGGTTCTTCAGAATGGGATTCAGTTCATCGAGAATCTGCCGGACGCGCGAGCGCTCCGGTTCGTGGAAGCGCTGGAACGGCTCGGCCATGAAATCGTCGCAGATTCCGGAGAGCGCGAGCGCGCCCTTGATGCCCTTGATGATGGCGGAGCTGTGCCGCCCGACGCGGTAAAGCCCTTCGCTCACCCGCATCACCAGGCCGTGAAGCTCGCGGACGCGCGCGAGGTCGCCGGCTTTCGCGGCTTCGAAGAGCTTCACGTAAAGCTTCGGGAAAATATTCGCGCCGCCGTTCACGCCGCCGTGCGCGCCGGCCAGCACGGCGTCGGAAAGCATTTCTTCCGGGCCGACGAGCACGGGCCAGTCGGGACGATGTGGCAGCAGCGCAAGGATGCGGTGCAGGTAGATCATGCTGCAGGAGCTGTCCTTCAATCCGATGATGCGCGGTTCATCCATCGCTCGGCGCACGGTCTCCGGCTCCATCGCGACCTTCGTCAGCGCGGGCATGTTGTAGAGGAACAGCGGCAGCGGCAGCGCGGGCACGAGGTGGTCGAGGTATTCCTGCAACTCCGGCTGGCCCTCGGGCAGGTAATACGGCGGCGCGACGACGAGCGAATCCGCGCCCGCGTCGGCGGACCACTTGGCGACGTTGAGCGATTCCTGAAACGCCGTGTCGGTGATGCCGACGAGCACGGGCACACGGCTTTTCACTTGGCGGCAGGTGCGTTCAATCAACTCCTTGCGCAGCCGATAGCTGAGGCTCGGGCCTTCACCCGTGGTGCCGAGGATGAAGAGGCCGTGAACGCCGCCGGCGAGGATGTGTTCGATGAGACGTTCGAGCCCAGCAACGTCGAGTGCGTCGCGGTCGCGCAGCGGCGTGACCATGGGCGGGATGATGCCGTGATATTTCGGGAGGTTCATTGGGAAACATTGGCTTCGCGCGGCCGGATGAGCAGCACGAGAAAAACGGACAGCAGCGCCACGCCGGCGAACGCGCCGAAGATGACGTTGAGCGGCACGTGGCGGTCGCGCAGCGCGCCGAAGGCCCAGTCGCCGAAGCCGCCGCAACTGATGCTCACGAGGTTCATCAGGCCGTAACCCGTCGCGCGCCACTCGGGACGCGCAATCTGGCAGAGGATGGGCATGTTGTTGCAGTCGAAGAATCCCCAGCCGAAGCCGAACACGATGAGGCCCGCGATGGCGACTGTGAGCGTGCCCGCGTTGCCCACGCTGAAGAGCGCGGGCAGGAACAGCACCATGCCGATGGCGCTGGTGAAGATGCGGCCGCGTGGCGTCGTGCGCATCCAGCGGTCGGCGAGCGTGCCGCCGATGACGACGCCGATGAGCGAGGCGATTTGCACGTAGAGGATCGCGCTCATGCCGGCCTTGCCCTGGCCGAGGTTGAATTTTTCCCGCAAAATTTCCGGCATCCAGTCGCGCACGACCCAGCCCGCGATGGCCGG
>JBAYGL010000596.1:0-2783 GCA_041666725.1 Limisphaerales bacterium | reverse complement strand
GGGCGGTTGGAAAATCCGTGTCCATCCGTGTTCATCCGTGGTTAGATTTTCCCCGTGATTGCTCTGCTCGATTACGGCTCCGGCAACCTGCGCAGCGTGGAGAAGGCCCTGCACAAGGTCGGCGCGGACCTGCTCGTCACCACGCGGCCCGAGTCGCTGCGCGACGCCCGTGCCATCGTGCTTCCGGGCGTCGGCGCGTTTGACGACTGCATCTCCGCGATGCAGCGCCAGGAACTGCTCGGCGCGGTGAGGGAGTTCATCTCGACCGGCAAACCGTTCCTCGGCATCTGCGTCGGCTACCAGGCGCTGTTCGAGAAGAGCGAGGAGTTCAACAGCTGCGCGGCGGGACTCGGCGTCTTCGGCGGCAAGGTCGTGCGCTTCACCGAGCGCCCCGGCCTGAAGATTCCGCAGATCGGCTGGAACCAGCTGGAGATCGCTCGCCCCGACTGCCCGCTCTACACCGGCATTCCCGACGGCAGCCACGTCTATTTCGTCCACAGCTTCTACCCGCAGCCGACGGACCCAGGCATCGTCGCCACGCGCACGGATTACGGTGACCACTTCGCCTCCTCCGTCTGGCGCGACAACGTCTTCGCGACGCAGTTCCATCCGGAGAAGAGCCAGGCCGTCGGCCTGAGGCTGCTTGAAAACTTCGTTGCGCTGGCCTCCTGACTTGTCCGCCGCTCCAACGGGTGGTAGCGTCCGCTCCGCTGTTTCAGTCAACAAAACCCAAATCGAAAACACTATGGCTCACGAACTCCCCGTTCTTCCCTACGCGCACGACGCGCTCGAACCCCACATCGACAAGGCCACGATGGAAATCCACCACGGCCGCCACCACAAGGCCTACGTGGACAACCTCAACAAGGCCCTTGCCGGCTCGCCCCTCGAATCCAAGTCCATCTGCGAACTGGTGAAGGACATCGGCTCCGTGCCGGAAAACATCCGCGGCCCCGTGCGCAACAACGGCGGCGGCCACTGGAACCACTCGTTCTTCTGGAAGCTCATGGCTCCGAAGGCCGGCGGCGTGCCCACGGGCGACCTCGCCGCAGCCATCAACGCCACGTTCGGTTCGTTCGCCGACTTCCAGGCCAAGTTCGAGGCCGGCGGCGTGGGCCGCTTCGGCTCCGGCTGGGTCTGGCTCGTCGTCAACGGTGGCAAGCTCGAGATCGTTTCCACCGCGAACCAGGACAACCCGCTCATGGGCAAGGCCGTCGCCGGCTGCGAAGGCAAGCCCATCCTCGGCTGCGATGTCTGGGAACACGCCTACTATCTCAAATACCAGAACAAGCGCGCCGATTACCTCAAGGCGTTCTGGAACGTCGTGAACTGGGCGGTGGTCGCCGAGAAGTTTGCGTCGGCGAAGTAATACCAATTACTGGTGAAATCTGGTTGAACCCGTGCGCATGCAACTGCGCTCCTCCCTCTCCCTTTGCGGAGCAAGGGGAGAGGGCCGGGGTGAGGGGTTGGCTTCGTCGTCACAAGTGGCCGCTCCCCTCATCCGGCCTGCGGCCACCTTCTCCCCTCGCTCCGCGAAGGGAGAAGGAGCAACTCGCCCACCGGCGCCAGTTCCACCAACCTTCACACGGAGTCGGTATAATCTGGAAGAGGCTTTCGAAACGCACGCTGGCTCCGGTCAGCGTGCGTTTTCGTTTTCCGCGTAGGAGACGACGTAAGGAGGCTCCATGTGTTCCGGAGAGATCAGAGACTCGTCACCTCGTCTTCCTACGGATGATGGCTCACTTCGGCTTCAACTGCGGGAAGAGGATCACGTCGCGGATGCTTTCCTGGCCGAGGAGCATCATGCAGAGGCGGTCAATGCCCATGCCCATCCCGCCGGCCGGGGGCATGCCGTGCTCCAGCGCGGTGAGGAAATCCTCGTCGAGCTTCTGCTGCTCGCCGCCGGCCTGGTGTTCGAGCGCCTCGCGCTGGGCGATGGGGTCGTTCTGCTCGGTGTAGGCGGGCGCGATTTCCTGGCCGTTGATGCAGCACTCGAAGACCTCGACGGTGGTCGGGTCGTCGGGCGAGAGCTTGGCGAGAGGGACGAGCTGCTTCGGCAGGTGCGTGACGAAGGTGGGTTGAATCAGCGTCGGCTCGATGAGCTTCTCGAAGACCGCGCCGGTCACTTCGAAGTCTTCGTATTGCGTGCCGATGTCGCCGCCCAGCTTGAGATCTTCGATGGCCACGGTGCGACGTTCGGCGGGCGTGAGGGCGAACCAGTCGGCGACCTTGCCGCCGGTCTTCTCGCGCACGGTGTCTCGGACGATGTCGTTGTAGCGGACGCGCGTCCACGGGGGCGTGAGGTTGATGGTCTTCGTGACCTTGCCCTCGGCGTCCTTGTGCTCGATGACGAGCGAGTCGAGGACTTCCTGCGACACATGGCAGACCATGCCCTGCACGAGTTCCATCATCGTCTCGTAGTCGCCGAAGGCCTCGTAGGCCTCGAGCATGGTGAACTCCGGGTTGTGCTTCCGTGAGAGGCCCTCGTTGCGGAAGTTGCGGCCGATCTCGAAGACCTTGTCCACGCCGCCCACGAGCAGGCGCTTGAGGTATAGTTCCAGAGCGATGCGCAGGTAGAAGTTGCAGCCCAGCGCCTCGTGCTTGGTGATGAAGGGCCGCGCCGCTGCGCCGCCGGGAATGGCCTGCATCATCGGCGTCTCGACCTCGATGTAGCCACGGCTGTGGAGGAAGTTGCGAATTTCGCGGATGACCTGGCTGCGCAGGAGCATGACGCGCTTCACGTCGTCGTTGGCCATCAGGTCCAGGTAGCGCTGGCGGTAGCG
>JBAYGL010000595.1:0-2786 GCA_041666725.1 Limisphaerales bacterium | reverse complement strand
TCGGTGCCGTCGCTGGCGAGGTCGTAAAGTTCCCACGGCGATTTCTCGTCCTTCGAGATGATCTTCCAGTCGCCGGAGCGGAAGACGCGGTGCTGCGGGACGCGCCAGGCAAGCGGCCCACGCGCCGCCAGCGACTGGCCGCGGAGAACCGGCGCAAAACTGCGGCCATCAAGCGGGAGCGGCCGGCGGCCATCCAGCTCCGCCGGATACTTTGCGCCGGCCAGATCGAGGAACGTGGGCATGAGATCAACGAAATGTCCGACGTCATTCACGATTTTTCCGTGCGCGGCAATGCCCGCAGGCCAGTGCGCGATGAGCGGCGTGCGGATGCCGCCCTCGTAGCCGGTGAGCTTGGTGTCACGCAACGGCGTGTTGCTCACGTTGGCCCAGGCCAGGCCGTAAGCCGCGAACGTGTCGGGTGGGCCGGGCAAGTTGTCCGGGCCGCTGCCCACGCGGATGCCCTTGCCGTTGAGACGCCATTTGGCTGAGGGGTTATTGGTGCTGAACCCAAAACCGCCGGCGCTCGGTTTCACGCCACCATCGGGTGCCGCGCCGTTGTCGGACATGAACAGCACCAGCGTGTTCTCCAGTTCGCCCCGGGCGCGCAACGCGTCGAGGATGCGGCCCGCGCTGCGGTCCACCGAAGCCACCTGCGCGGCATAGACCGCCATGCGCTCCGCCTGCCAGTCCTTGAATTTGTCGTCCGCCCACGCGTGGACGCTGGCCGGGCGCGGCGAGAGCGGCCACGCGCCGGGCACAAGCCCGTTCGCCCGCTGGAACTTCAACCGCTCCGAGCGCCACTCATCCCAGCCGTGTTCGCGATAGCGGGCGCGGTGGGGCGCGATGTCGGCCTCGCGCGCGTGCAGCGGCCAGTGCGGCGCGACGTGCGCGACGTAGAGGAAGAACGGCTGCTTCGTCGCCGCCGGTTTCGCCGCGCGGTCGGCGAGGAACTTCAGCGCGTGGTCCGTCAGCGCGTCGGTGAGGTAGAAATCTTCCGGCAGCTTCACGCGCGCTTCATCGAGGAAAAACGGGTTGAACCGCACCTCGTCGAAGTAGCTGACTTTGCCCGCGCACATCGGGCCGAAGAACCGGTCAAAACCGCGCCGGGCCGGCAGTTCTGGATCCTGCCATTTGCCTACCATCATCGTGTGGTAGCCGGCGCGCTGCAGCCCCTCGCCGAGCGTGATGCTGCGCGAGTAATCCGTCGGCTGGTTCCAGTTTGCGCCGGTGTGGCCGATGCGCTGCGCGTATAGCCCTGTGAGCAGCGACGCCCGCGACGGCCCGCACACGGCGTTGTTGTAGAACTGCGTGAAGCGCAGCCCACCCTTCGCGAGCGCGTCAATGTTCGGCGTGGGAATCTCGCCGCCGTAGCAGCCGAGGTCCGACCAGCCGAGGTCATCGGCGAGGATTAGGACGATGTTGGGGCGGGCGGCGCCGTGGACGGCCAGTGCAGTCGCGGCAACGGCGAGGGCGAGCAGCGAGCGGGTCAGGGTTTTCATGGCGGCAAATCAAGTCGTGCGGGTCATTTCTCCGGCCAGCTTTGCCGCTCCTTCGTGAAGGGAAGCGCATCCTCTGAGTCGGGTGTTCCGTCGGCATCGGCGTCGGCGGGAACCAGCCGGGCCCACGCGGGAGGAGATTGGTCCTTGAGCTGCGTCCAGACGCGCCGGGCGAACTCGCCGCGCGTCAGTTTCGCGTCGGCGGGAGGCGTGAGTCGGCAGCCGGCGCAGAGACTCAGGACGGAGTTGCGCCAGTCGTCGGTGGCCGGGGCATCGGGCTGAAAGTCCACTTCGCGGCGTGACATCGGCAGCAGGCCGCGCGCGGCCAGGCGGTTGATGGCGACGAACGCGGGATGCTCCGCCGGCAGGTCGCGATACGGCCAGAGCAGCAGCGGCGTGCCTTTGGCTCCGCCGCACAACGCATCGCGCACCGCCTCGACCCGCGCGCGGTCGAAGGGGATTTCCCGCGGCTGAAGGTTGCGCTGCAAACAGACCGCCGCCGCCGCGCCGGCGGCCTGGCCGAGATGGATGCGCTGGTCGTGCAGCCGGACGGCGGAGCTGACGATGCTGCTGAAGCCGACGTTGCCCTGCGCGCCGAGCAGGCCGTCCAGCTTCACGGGCACGAGGCTGCGCAGCGGGAAGAGGCTGCGGTCGCTCAGATTGTGGACGCCGCGGCCGGGCTTCTCGTAATCGGCCCACGGCCCGGTGTCGTCCCCGCCCCGGAGGTAGGCGCGGCCCGTGTTGTGGAAGTCATAGTGGAACTGCCACGCAAAGACGCCGTCGGGATACATCACGCGGGCGAAGGCTTCCTGCGCGCTGGCCTTGCTCTTGCCGTCGGTGTTCAGGCCATCCTGCTCGCGCATCATGTAGAGCGCCTTGAGCCGGAGGCTTTCGCGGATGTAGGGCTTCGGCGGCAGATGGTCTGGCGTGCCAAACTCGGCGCTGAGCTGAAACTTCCGCAGGCTGTTCGCGGTGTCCGTGGCACGGTCATGCACGAAGGTTTGCAGGTGGTGCAACAAGCCGAGCGAATGCGCCTTCGCGTCGGCGAACACGAGGTCCCGCTGCGGGCGCGTCATCAGCACGAGGTTCTTCTGCGACGCGCCCGGCTCGGTGGCTTCGAGCGCGGCGGCGACGTGCCGGGGCAGCCGCTCCAGCGGGTAATCCTGCGCGACCGAGTAGCAGATGAGCGCGGACGTGACGCCGTCCTTGCTCGCGGAGCCGTCCACGATGCGGCGCATCGTGAGCACGGAGGACTGGCGCGCGCCGGCCTTGCCCGCCGGCGGCCACGGC
>JBAYGL010000594.1:0-2801 GCA_041666725.1 Limisphaerales bacterium | reverse complement strand
GGGGCCGGGCAGCGTGCAAATCCAATTTCCAGCCCCCTGAAAACAGCGAAGAACCTTCAATTGGTTGGCAACTCGCTGGAAATGAACTGGATACGCCTGAAATCCTACCTCCAGACGCCTTACCCCGCCGTCCAAGGTGCCTTACCCTGTCCGAAAAGGTGCCTTATCTTTTCGGAAAAGGTAGCCAACCTTTTTGGAAAAGGTGCCTTACCTTTTCGTCAAGGGTGCCACACCCTTTGGGACCGGGTCGGGCACCCTAGGCGGCCGGGTGCGCTAGGCTCTACGACTTGGCCGGGCACCGGTGCCCCCGGCTGCGGAAAGGAAGCCCCCCGAGGCGGCTTAGCACAACGTTAGATCGTTCGAACCTATGCTTGTCTATCGTCCATCAAAAGATAGCTGTTGGGGTCACTCCATCGGCAAAGACCCAGCCAAGGCCAAGCTGAAACTGAACGCATTCTTCGATGCCTATTTTGAACGTGAAGGGTCAGTCTTAGCTTGGAAGAGTTCAGTTCTTCCGAAGGTTGAGTGGCCGGAAGCGTTCCTAGGGCCAGAGAAGGAGAAGATGCGGCAGTTCTTGTTTATGGAGATGGGTGATAAAGTCATGTTCCCGATGGGTATCGTATTTCCGCTTTCAACGGCTGAGCCAGCCTCGTTTGAGTTTCTCGGACGGTTCAGCACAGATGCACCGTTCAAGATGAGCGCCAAACATTTTCAAGTTGGCATCGTCGGCAAGACGGGCAGCTTTGCGTGGCGGAAGCCGGACGCAGAGATGGCTGCGAAGCTGGGGAAATTTATAGTTTGAGGCATGAAGCCGAAGCGATCTAACCATGCGTGGCAGGCAACGGCGGCAGGCCGTCGCCGACGCAATCTGTTCTGCATCATTCTGAGCTTGCGGATGGAGCAGGACTCCTGGTTAACGCGCGCATTCTTCCTTGGCTGCGCTGCGTTCATATTGAGCTTGGATGTTCCAAATTTCGGGGATTTCGCAAACGGCCACACCATTTACTACGCGCTGCAACTCCCATTAGTGCCAGTCAGTGCCGGTTAGTGGTTCACGCTTTTTCCCATGCCTGACGAAACCCAAATCATCCGCCGCGGCCACGGCGCGCCCGTCCTCATCGTCGAGGACGTCGCCACCGGGACGTTGGCTGGTAGGGCGCGGTGTCCTCACCGCGCCGGTTGGGCGTCCGAACGCTCCAGCGGCGCGCTGAGGACAGACGCGCCCTACAAATTCAATCCCACCAACAACGCGTTTTATGAAAAGCACCGATAAGAAACACCTGCTCAAGTGGAACACCATCCTGTGGCTTGCAGCGATGGCCTTGCCGGTTGGCTTCAGCTTCGCCTTCGCCTCCGCCAAGTTTCCCTGGCAGGTGATTGTCCCATTGCTGCTCCTTGGCCCCATGCTGGCTTCCAACAACATGCTGACCAAGGCCATCGGCGACACCACAGACGATTCAAGTCCGCGTTAACCCATGTCTGACGAAACTCAAATCATCCACCGCAGCCACGGGACGCCCGTGCTCATCGTCGAAGATGTCGCCACCGAGGCGTTCACGCTGCGGAAGCTTCTGGAGCGCGCAGGCTATGAGGTGACGCTTGCCACCACCGGCCAGGAGGCGCTGTGGCTGTTGAGCGACCGCGATTTCCGCCTGATCATCGCGGACATCGACATGCCCGGCATGGACGGTTACGAGATGTGCCTGGCCATCAAACAGGACGCCCCCACATGGACCATCCCGATCATCCTCCTCACCACATTGTCCAGCCCGGCGAACATCCTGCAGGGGCTGAAGTCCAAGGCCGATTACTACCTGACCAAGCCTTACAATCCGCAGCTCCTGCTCGCGCGCGTGCAGACATTGCTGGAGCGCCCGCCCACGCCGCCGGACGCCGACGCGGAGCCGCTGCCCGTCACGCTGGATGGACAGCAGCACGTCGTCACCGCCGGACGAGGGCAGCTGGTGAACCTCATCTTCTCCACCTACGAATGCGCGGTGCAGCAGAACCGCGAGCTGATCGCCACGCAGGGCGAGTTGAACCGCCGCAACGAGCAGCTCCGGGAACAGAAGGAGCAGCTCCGCCTCGCCAACGAGCAGCTGCAGGCGCTTGCGACGACCGACGGCCTCACCGGCCTCAAGAACCACCGCACGTTCAAGGAGCGGCTGGCCGAGGAGTTCGAGCGCGCGACCCGGTATCACCTGCCGCTCTCGCTCATGCTGCTGGACGTGGACCACTTCAAGGCGTTCAACGACGCCCACGGCCATCCCGCCGGTGACGAGGTGCTGAAACGCGTCGCGAAGCACCTCACCGAAAGCACGCGCAGCACGGACTTCGTGGCGCGCTACGGCGGCGAGGAGTTTGTCGTGCTCCTGCCCTTCACCCACCAGCAGGCCGCGATGGCGCTGGCGGAGCGCACGCGCGCCGCCATTCAGGGCGCGAAGTGGGAACTGCGGTCCGTCACCGCCAGCTTCGGCGTCGCCACGCTCAGCACGGGCACAATTTCGGCCGCCGCGATGTTGAAACTCGCGGATGACGCGCTTTATCACTCCAAGGAAAACGGTCGCAACCGCGTCACCCACGCCAGCGAACTGCCCAAGCCGTGAAAGCTTCACCGAAACCAACCGAAGTGCGGGACGGGGCGCTTGGTGGAAATCCCCGCCGTTCGCCCTCACCCCGGCCCTCTCCCGCCGGGAGAGGGGGGCAGTCAGCCAGTTCTGCGAGCAGCCAAACGCGCTTGATTTCAGCCCGATGCGGACTGCGTTTCTCCCTCTCCCAGCGGGAGAGGGCCGGGGTGAGGG
>JBAYGL010000593.1:0-2816 GCA_041666725.1 Limisphaerales bacterium | reverse complement strand
TCAAGAAGATATTCCCCATCATCAACCCGACCGGCTCCGACTCGGCGATGTTCGACAACTGCCTCGAACTGCTCGTGCTGGGCGGCCGCCCCCTCGCTCACGCGATGATGATGATGATCCCCGAGCCGTGGACCAATCACGAGTCCATGAGCGACGAGCGCAAGGCGTTCTACGAATACCATTCCTGCCTCATGGAGCCGTGGGACGGCCCGGCGTCGGTCGCGTTCACCGATGGCGTGCAAATCGGCGCGTGCCTGGACCGCAACGGCCTGCGCCCCTCGCGCTACTACGTCACGAAGGATGACCTCGTCATCATGGCGTCGGAAGTCGGCGTGCTGGACATCGCGCCCGAACGCGTGCTCCAGAAGGGCCGCCTCCAGCCGGGCCGCATGTTCCTCGTGGACACCGCGCTCGGGCGCATCGTCGCCGACGAGGAGATCAAGGAGGCCATCTGCAAGTCGCAGCCTTACCGGCAGTGGATCAACGACAACATGGTGGAGCTGGACAAGCTCCCCGACGCGCCGCATCTCCCGGAGCCGGACCACGACACCGTGCTGCACCGCCAGTCCGCGTTCGGCTACACGTTCGAGGACATCCGGATGCTGATGGTCCCGATGGCGCGCGACGGCGTCGAGGCCGTCGGCTCGATGGGCACGGACACTCCGATTGCCGTGCTGTCGAGCAAGCCGCAGCTTCTCTACAATTACTTCCAGCAGCTTTTCGCGCAGGTCACGAACCCGCCGATTGACTGCATCCGTGAGGAGATCGTCACATCGGCCGAGACGACCATCGGCTCCGAGCGCAACCTGCTCAAGCCCGAGCCGGAAAGCTGCCGGCTCATCGAGCTGAAGCAGCCCGTCCTCAGCAACGAGGAATTCGCCAAGCTCAAGCACCTCAACCATCCGCACTTCAAGTCCGTCACGCTGCCCACGATTTTCAAGGCCTCCGAGGGCGTTGGCGGGCTGGAGAAGGCGATGGACGATCTGTGCGAGGCCGCCACCAAGGCCATCAAGGACGGGGCGAACATCATCATCCTGTCCGACCGCGGCGTGGACAAGGACAACGCGCCGATCCCCGCGCTCCTCGCGGTGTCCGGCGTGCATCACCACCTCATCCGCGAGGGCACGCGCACGCGCGTCGGCCTCGTTCTGGAGTCCGGCGAGCCCCGCGAGGTTCATCACTTCTCGCTGCTCATCGGCTACGGCTGCGGCGCGATCAATCCGTATCTCGCCTACGAGACGCTCGACGACATGATCCAGCAGGGGCTGCTGGTCGGCGTGGACCACAAGACCGCCGTCAAGAATTTCACCAAGGCCGCGGTGAAGGGCGTTGTGAAGATCGCCTCCAAGATGGGCATCAGCACCGTTCAGAGCTATCGCGGCGCGCAAATCTTCGAAGCGATCGGCCTCAACGACGGGGTGATCGACAAGTATTTCACCTGGACGCCCTCCCGCGTCGCAGGCATCGGCATCGAGGACATCGCGAAGGAAGTCCTCACCCGCCACGAGCACGCGTTCCCCGACCGGCCCGTCAACGGCCACACGCTCGACGTGGGCGGCCAGTATCAATGGCGCGCGGACGGCGAGCTGCACCTCTTCAACCCGCAGACCGTTCACAAGCTCCAGAAGGCCGTCCGCAACGCGGACTACAAGACCTTCAAGGAGTATTCCGCCCTGGTGAACATCCAGCTCAAGGATGTTTACACGCTGCGCGGCCTCCTGGAGTTCAAGCCCGCGACCGCGATTCCCATCGAGGAAGTCGAGTCGGTCGAGAGCATCATGAAGCGCTTCAAGTCCGGCGCGATGAGCTACGGCTCCATCTCCGGCGAGGCGCACGAGACGCTGGCCATCGCGATGAACCGCATCGGCGGCAAGAGCAACACCGGCGAAGGCGGCGAAGACCCGGCGCGTTACACCTGGACCAATGAAAAAGGCGATTCGAAGAACAGCGCCATCAAGCAGGTTGCGTCCGGGCGCTTCGGCGTCACGAGCCTTTACCTCACCCACGCCAACGAGCTGCAAATCAAGATGGCTCAGGGCGCAAAGCCGGGCGAAGGCGGCCAGCTTCCCGGCGGCAAGGTCTATCCGTGGGTCGCGAAGGTCCGCCATTCCACGCCCGGTGTCGGTCTCATCTCGCCGCCGCCGCATCACGACATTTACTCGATCGAGGATCTCGCGGAATTGATCCACGACTTGAAGAACTCCAACCGCCGCGCCCGCATCAGCGTGAAGCTTGTCGCCGAAGTCGGCGTCGGCACCGTCGCGGCGGGCGTCGCCAAGGCGCACGCGGACGTGGTGCTCATCTCCGGATTCGACGGCGGCACCGGCGCGTCGCCGCAGACGTCCATCAAGCACGCGGGCATCCCGTGGGAACTCGGTCTGGCCGAAACCCACCAGACGCTCGTGCTCAACAACCTGCGCTCCCGCATCGCGGTTGAGACGGACGGCCAGTTGAAGACCGGCCGCGACGTCGTCATCGCCGCGCTGCTCGGCGCGGAGGAGTTCGGTTTCGCCACCGGCCCGCTCGTGGCGATGGGCTGCATCATGATGCGCGTCTGCCACCTGAACACCTGCCCCGTTGGCGTCGCCACTCAGAATCCGAAGTTGCGCGGCCTGTTCCCCGGCAAGCCCGAGGACGTGGTCAACTTCATGACATTCATCGCGCAGGAAGTCCGTGAGCTGATGGCGCAGCTTGGCTTCCGCAAGCTCACCGACATGGTGGGCCGCGTGGACCGGCTCGAAGCCCGCAAGGCGGTGGACCACTGGAAGGCGCGCGGGCTGGACTTCTCCAACATCCTGCACGCGCCGGACGTGGAC
>JBAYGL010000592.1:0-2817 GCA_041666725.1 Limisphaerales bacterium | reverse complement strand
TGGAACGCATATTGGGCGGGACTTTGCGCTTATTGCCGGTCCCACATCGCCAGTGGGTGGCCGTTCGAATACTGCATTCCGGTCTGGCTCGGTTTCATCAACTCCGCGTGTCCGTCCACAAAGCCGACAGGAGCGCGCTTGTTGTGCCGCGCCACCATCCGCACCGCGTCAGTGAGGGCGAAAAAGCCGTCGGATGGCACTCTCATGTAGATCGTCGCCGCGTTTGGAGTTTCGATCCACTGGTCAGCATCGGGCTCGGTGGGGTTGCTGACGAGCGCAGCGTCAGAGAAGACAAGTGTTTCTGAGGGCTTGAGGACATCGGTTTCACGGATTCGCACCTTGCTCCCGGCTGCCGAGGTCCGCCCTATCATGGGGTGGTTCATGGCGATTCCGAGCATGTTGGTGTTCCCGCCCGTTCCGCCGGCGTTCACCGTGGCGGGCACGCGCAGGGCGACACAGTCGAAGGTTTTCGGGTTGTTGGGCACATAGGTGTTCAACTTGTCCGGCCACCAGATGGTTCCGGCTCCCGGGACGAGGCTTTTGGCGGAAGTGACCTCGTCGGCCTGGCGGGGCTGGCGCCAGAGGAAGACGAATGTGCTTTCGTTGTCCTCCAGATACATCCGCGAGGCTATGGACACCTGCCGGTTGTTGTTCAGGCACTGCATGCCTTTGGCCTTGGCCTTGGCGGATGAGAGGGCCGGGAGAAGGAGTCCAGCAAGGATCGCGATGATGGCGATCACCACGAGCAGTTCAATCAGGGTGAAGCCCATGCTGCCTGTCGCAGGCTGTCGAACGGTGCGGGCGTTTCGTTTCATGTATGTGTGACGATCCTCATCTGGACGGTGATTCATGTTTACGCCAGAGTGAACTGCATCTGGCGACTTGCTGTCGAGTGGGTTGTGAGCGGGCTGAAGCCTTGAATCCCCAATGGGTGCGCACCCGGATTTGAAGTTGCCCGGATGAGCCGCAGGGACTGGTGTTGGTGAAAAAACCCTCAGGCGGGACCGCTCGTTGCTTGCCATCCACCCGATTTGAAGAAAACATCTGCCCGTTCGTCCTCCCGAATCCATGAAACATCCAAACCCCGTCCGCCAGACCGCCGCTCTTCTTGCGTTGCTGGCCGGCCTGCCGCTCGGCAGTGAGGCAGCCCAGCCCGCCCCCAAGTCACGCCTCAGCTATTCGGAGGCTTACGGCAAGGCCGGCGCACAGCCGGAACTCACCGCGAAGGACATGCCGCACCTGCCCGCCGTCGAGCCGGCCAGGGCGGTCGAAACTTTCCAGGTCAAAAAGGGCTTCCGCCTCGAACTCGTCGCCTCGGAGCCGCTCGTCAACAGCCCGGTCACGATGGCCTTTGATGAAAATGGGCGGCTCTACGTCGTCGAGATGATTGATTACTCCGAGCGCCGTGATGAGACGCCCCATGGTGGGCGGATCCGTCTGCTGGAAGACACGGACGGTGACGGCAAGTTCGACAAGTCCACAATCTTCGCCGACAACCTGCCCTGGCCCACTGCCGTCATCTGCTACAACGGCGGCATCTTCGTCGGTGCGTCCCCGGACATCATCTGGCTCAAGGACACCACCGGCGATGGCAAGGCGGATGAACGCAAGGTGGTCTTCACGGGTTTTGCCAGCGGCGTGACGCGGTTGAATGTGCAGGCGCTCATCAACTCGTTCAACTGGGGCCTCGACAACCGCATCCATGGAGCCACCGGACCGAATGGCGGCAACCAGGTGAAGTCCACCGCCCCGGACGCCGGACCCGCGCTGGATCTGCGCGGCCGGGATTTCAACATCGATCCGCGCAGCATGCGGATGCAGGCCGAGAGCGGCGGCGGACAATACGGCCTCTCCTTCGACAGCCAGGGCCGGAAGTTCGTGTGCAGCAACAGCGATCACCTGCAGATGATCCTGTTCGATCAGCGCTACGCGGCGCGGAATCCCGCGTTCGCCATGCCCAGCCCGCGCATCAGCATCGCGGCGGATGGTCCCGCCGCAGAGGTTTTCCGCATCAGCCCTGACGAACCGTGGCGTGTCATCCGCACGCGCTGGCGCATCAGCGGCGTGGTGCCCGGCGCCGTGGAGGGCGGCGGGCGCGTCTCCGGTTACTTCACCGGGGCGAGCGGGGCGACGATCTACCGGGGCGACGCCTACGGGCCCGAGTTTGTGGACAACGCCTTCATCGGCGACGCCGGCGGCAACCTGGTTCACCGGAAAATCCTCTCTCCCGACGGAGTTGCCCTCATCGGCAGGCGTCCGGCGGACGAGCAGAACATCGAGTTTGTTGCCTCGCGCGACACTTGGTTCCGCCCGGTTCATTACCAGAACGCGCCGGACGGCTGCCTCTACATCGCCGACATGTATCGCGAGGTCATCGAGCACCCCTGGTCCATTCCCGAGGCCATCAAGAAGCACATTGACCTGAACAGCGGCAATGACCGCGGTCGCATTTACCGCATCGTCCCGGAAGGCTTCAAACAGCCCAGGCTCCCCAAGCTGGGCTCCGCCACGGTGGCCCAGCTCGTTGCGAACCTCGACAGTCCGAACGGATGGACGCGCGAGACCGCTTCGCGCCTGATCTACGAACGGCAGGATCGGCGCGCAGTGCCGGAGTTGGATCGATTGCTGGGCAAGTCGCATTCCGCACTCGGACGCATCCACGCGCTCCATGCCCTGCAGGGTTTGTTCGCGCTGGAGATGCGGCATCTGCTCGCCGGCCTGTCTGATCCTGACGAGCGTGTGCGCGAACACGCCGTGCGTTTATGCGAGCCGTCCCTGCAAGGCACGCGCGGCTCCGGCTCGATTGCCGACAAGTTG
>JBAYGL010000591.1:0-2823 GCA_041666725.1 Limisphaerales bacterium | reverse complement strand
GCCAGGGCGAGCGCGCCGAAGCCGCCGGACGCGCGGCGCAGAAATTCGCGGCGGGTCGGATGGGTGGGTGAGTTCATGGGCTTGGGTTCAGTCAACGTAGAGGAAGGCGTTGCTCGTCAACAGCACGTGAGCCAGGCCCGCCCAGGCGAGCCCGGCTTCCCTGTCCGGCGGCTTCGCGAGGCCGGCCAGCTTCTGGCGATAGCCTGCCAGGAAGGCCAGTGCGTCGCGGCTTTCCGCCTTGGAAGGCACGCGGCCGTGGGCCATCGCAAACGCCAGCCGCACCCGCGCCGCATCATCGCCCGGCGCGCTGATCAGACGGCGGGCGAAGGCTTCGGCCTGCTGCTGCACGAACGGCGAGTTCATCAGGTAGAGCGTCTGGGTCGGCGTCGTGGTCGGCTGCCGCTGCGACACGCTCATGTTCGGATCGGCCGCGTCGAACATGGCCAGGAAGGGATGGCGGCGGTTGCGCTGGAGCATGAGATACACGCTCCGATGGTCGGAGTCGTAAACCTGGTAGAACGGGACGTGAATCGAATAGTTCCAGGTTTGCACGAGCGGAAAGGGATGCGGCCCCGGCACGGTCCGGTCCAGCCGGCCGCTCACCGCCAGCATGGCGTCGCGGATGGATTCGGCGTCGAGCGGACGCCGCGCGTGCCGCCACAGCCAGCGGTTCGACGGGTCGCGCCTGAGGTTCGCGGCGTGGTCATCGCTCGCAAGCTGGTAGGTTTGCGACCGCATGATGAGGCGGTGCAGCGCCTTCACCGACCAGCCCGAGGCGATGAACTCGGACGCGAGCCAGTCCAGCAGCTCGGGATGGCTGGGAGGGTCGCCGCGCAGGCCGAAGTCGCTCGGTGTCGTCACCAGGCCCTGCCCGAAGTGCCACTGCCAGACCCGGTTCACAAACACGCGGGCCGTGAGCGGATTGGACGGGCGTGTGAGCCAGCCGGCCAGCTCCAGCCGGCCGCTGCCGGTCTCGTCCGGCGGAAGCGGATCGCCGCCCAGCAGCTCGAGAAACCGGCGCGGCACTTCCGCGCCCGGCTTTTCCGGTTCGCCCCGGAGCTGGATGCGCGCATTCACCGGCTTTCCCTCGCTGACACCGTAGGCCACCGGATAGAGATCCTTCACGGCTTCGGCTTCGCGATGCTTCGTCGCGGCGGCGATCTCGGCATCCAGTTTCTTGAGCCGCTCCGCCAGGTCGGCGGAAGGCGCAGCCGGGACAACCACGGGGCCGGTGCCAGGTTCGGCGAAGGGCGCTTCCTGCAAGCCCACGTTGTCGAGGTCGCGCGCGGGGGCCGGTCCGCTGACGTGGCCGATGGCGTCGCAGATGAACGTGTCCGCCACGCCATCCCAGCTCGCGCCGAGCGGCCTGTTCTGGAAGGCCGTCAGGTCGCCGACGGTGCCGACCACGCCGGAGCAGGTTTTCTTCGCGGGATCGAGCGTGAGCCGCAGCGTGTGCCACGCGCCGGGCTTGAGCTGGCGGATGACCTCCCACCTCGTGCCGTCACGCAGCGCGAGCTCCGTGGCAGTCACGCTGACCTCAACCGCGAGGGACTGAATCACGCCGCGCCCGAGATAAAAGCGATACGCGCCGGTCTGGTCCGTCGGAGCCACGGTGCGGAAATCCACGGTGAAGTGCATCTGTTTTCCGGGCGCGGCCTTGAGGGGCCGGGCGAAGACGTAGCGCACGCCGTCGTTGGCCTTGCCGCTGCCGACGCGCACGCCGCGCGTGCCGGCCGGATGGATGTGTGCGAACGGGCTTTGAGCCTCGGCGAGCACCTTGTTCGGACCGGAGGACAACCACGGCGCGCCGGGGGGCTGGCCGAGCGTCTGCGTTTCGAAGCCCAGGTCCGGCCCGCCGGCGATGGTCTTGCTGTCGAGCAGGGCCCGCTCGGCCTTCAGTTTGGCCAGCGACTCGTCGAGGCGGGCAAGCTCTGCGGCCTTCACCTTGTCGAGCCGCGCGGCCTCCTCGCGCGCGACCAGAGGCGGAAAGTCCGACGGCCGCTTCTGCTCCTCGCCGCCGGGAAACGCCCACTTCGTGCTCTGGAAAATGCCGTAGAGCGAGTAGTAATCGGCGAGCGAAACCGGATCATACTTGTGCTCGTGGCAGCGCGCGCAGCCGAGCGAGAGGCCCAGCAGCGAACGGCCCAGGGAATCAATCGCGTCGGCGAAGTCGAGGTGCTGGTAGGCTGGCGACGCCCTGTAGCCGTAGCGCTTCCCGATGGCGAGGAAGCCGGTGGCCGTGACCTTGCCGGCATACTGGTCAAGCGGCCCCCGGCCCGCGAGAATGTCCCCGGCGATCTGCTCGCGGATGAACTGGTCGAACGGCTGGTCCGCGTTGAAGGCGTTGATGACCCAGTCGCGGTATTTCACCGCCTCGCGCACCGGATAGTCGGACCCGTCACCCGCCGTGTCCGCGTAGCGCGCGACATCGAGCCAGTGCCGGCCCCAGCGTTCGCCATAGGCGGGGCTGGCAAGGAGACGGTCCACGAGCTTCGCGAAGGCATCGGCGGAGGTGTCGCTCAGGAAGGCGTCAATCTCCGCCGGGGTGGGCGGCAGACCGGTCAGGTCAAACGTCGCGCGGCGAACCAGCGTCCGCCGGTCGGCAATTGGATTCGGTTGCAGACCCTGCTGCTGAAGCCGCGCCAAAACAAAACGGTCGAGAGGCTGGTCGCTCCGGGCCTTGCTCTTCAGGATCGGCGGCTCCGGATGTCCGACCGG
The DNA here is from genome assembly GCA_041666725.1 of Limisphaerales bacterium. Lineage (GTDB taxonomy): Bacteria > Verrucomicrobiota > Verrucomicrobiia > Limisphaerales > SXTU01 > SXTU01. Next base: position 105 of record JBAYGL010000591.1, on the reverse strand, counting down.
CTGAAAGGCCCAGTGTTTCCGGGCGGCGGCCATGTCCACGCTCACCTTGGCGACGGCCTTCCCGTCCCTCGGATCGGGCGCGCCCAGCTTCACCCACTGCTCCAG
>JBAYGL010000590.1:0-2826 GCA_041666725.1 Limisphaerales bacterium | reverse complement strand
TGAGACGGCAAGCTGTCCCTCGGTGACAGCGAGCACAGCCACCTTGTTCCCGCCCGGCGAGATTGTGTCCGGTGTGTGCTGGCGGAATAAATCCACTGTGAACAGCGGGCAGTCTGCAAGACGACGCCGTTCTGCGGAGCCAATTTTTTCCCATTCCGACGGAGCCAGTGCCGGCTCGAAGTCGTCGAAGTCAATCGAGGCCAGCGCCTGCGGGATGTGCAGCTCGCGCGGCTTGCCATCGAGCCCCACGCGGTTCCAGTCGAACACGCGGTAGGTCGTGTCCGAGTTCTGCTGAATCTCGAAGATGAGGTTGCCCGCGCCGAGCGCGTGGACGCGTCCGCTGGGCAGAAACATCGAATCGCCGCGCTTCACCGGGATGCGGTGGAAGCACTCCGCGACAGAGCCATCCTGAATCCGCCGCTCGAACTCCGCGCGAGTCACGCCGCGTCGCAGGCCGACGAACAGGTCGGCGTCGGGCGTGGCGTCGGCCACATACCACATCTCGGTCTTAGGCTCGCCGCGAAGTTCGGCGGCCTTGTGCCCGGGCGGGTGGACTTGTAGAGAAAGTTTCTCCTGCGCGTCGAGAATCTTGACCAGCAGCGGGAAACGTCCGGCGCACGGATGCGAGTCGCCGAGCAGTTCCTTCGCGTGGTTCTCCATGAGCCAGCGCAGGTCACGTCCGGCGAGCGGGCCGTTGGTGATGACGCTCACGCCCTCGGGCCGGTCGGTGATTTCCCACGACTCTCCGATGAGCGTCCTGGGCGGCAATGCCTTCCCGTAGCGCTGCTCCAGCTTGCGTCCGCCCCAGACACGGCCTTTGAAGATGGACTGGAAAGTCAGCGGGTAAAGCGGGTGTGACATCGTTGGGAGATTGACGAGATGCAACGGTGCGCCTCAAGGCCAAACTGGCCGATGCGGCGCGTCATGCGACGAGAATCTTCTTCTCCACCGGGGCGGCCGCTTTGCGCCGGGCTTTGATGGCGAAATACGGCGGGATGAACCAGCAGCGGTGTCCGAAGCTGCCCGGCGCGGCGGCGGAATCGCCGTGCTTCGGCTCGAAGGTGTCCTCAATGACAAAGCCCGCCCGGCAGAGGCCGCCCAGCAGTTCATCCCAGCGATGGAGAAACTCCAGCGTGCCGCTCTCGCGCAACGCCGATCCGGCCGGCACCGGCGGCAACGGGCCGCTGCGATAGTAAGGCTCCAGCAGCGGGTAACCGACCGAGGCAATGCGCAGGCTGGCCTGCAAGTTTCCCGGCTGCTTGTGCTGGCTGATGTAAAGCCCTCCGGGGGCCGTAACGCGCGCGACTTCGCGATAAACCGGTGCGACGGCCGACACGTAGCAGGTGCTCACCGGTTGCACGACCAGATCGAAGTGGGCCCCGGGCAGCGCGGCGAGGTTGTCCATCGAGGCCTCAACGACGGTGATCTTGAAGCCGCGTTCCGCCGCGAGTTTGCGGTCGAGGTCGAGCATCTGCGGGCTGATGTCCACGACGGTCGTGTCCGCGCCGGCCGCGGCGAAAAGAACGCTGTGCTTGCCGCCGCCCGCGGCGAGGCAGAGCACCCTGCGCCCGCGCACTTCAAAGTCCACCCAGCCGAAGGGATTGATGATGAACTGCGGCTTCGCGAACTCCTTCTCACCCGCAGGCCGGGCGAGCGGGATCTTCTGGCGGGCAAGCTCGTCCCACGCGTCGCGGTTGTGGTCGTTGACCGAGAACATGGGGCGACTTTAGCGCCGACACGCCTGTCACTTCAATTCCCAGACGCGAACCTCGTCAATCTGCACCTCCTCGCCATCCTTGCCGCCGGTGCGGAAGACGAGGCCCGGTTTCTTGACGTGGAAGTCCCTGCTGCCGGCCCGGAGCGGCTCCATCCCGCCGATTTGCGCCAGCACGTCGTCGCCCTTCACTTCGAGGAGGAGTTCATACCACCGGCCTTTTTCAAAAGCCGCGGCGGCCTTCGCAAGCGCCCTGTTTGTGGACTTGGAGTCTGCCTTGTCGTTGTGTTCGGTGATGCTCCAGCCGGTGGCGGTGATGATGAGGGAAAAGAGATGTCCCTGCTTTTTCAATTCGCCGGGCGCGGGGTCGAAGCCGACATGAAACATCTTCGCGCCGTCAAAGCGGAACTTCACGAAAATAGCGGCATCCCGCAGGGGCAGCGCATGGCGGAACGCTGCGGCGTGCTTGTCTGCGGCGACCTCGCTTGCCTTGAGCACCCCGTCAGCGACGATCAGCTTGCCGGCGTTGCGGGTCCAACCTTTCGGGAGATCCTTTCCGTCAAACTTTTCCTCCATGAGCAAGGCCCCTTTCCTGCCGAGCTTGGGTTCGAGTTCGGCGGCGGAGGCGGGGAATGCGGCCAGCAAGATGGCGGAGAGTAGCAGGAGGGCTGGTTTCATAACGTGTGTTTGCGGACGGAAACGATAAGCGGCTGGTTACACGTCCTCCCTCTCCCCTGCCCTCTCCCGCTGGGAGAGGGAGAACGGCCTCGAACTCCGCCGGCACTTGCCCGCGCGCCACCGCGAGCAAAGTCAGAGACCCTTTGCGTCTCCAACGCGGGGAAAGCTCAAATCACCGTGCCGTGCGGGATGACGCCGTTCTTTGGGACGATGACGATGCCGTCGCGGATGACGTAGTTGGGCCCGTCGAAGTTCTCCGGCTTGCCTGCGGGGGAGATGACGCAGTTGTCACCGATGCGGACGTTCTTGTCCAAGATGGTGTTCTCAATGCGGCAGTGCTGGCCGATGCCCATTCGAGGCCGGCCGGCATTGAGGTTTTCGTGGAGGCTGGCCTGGGATTCATAGTAGTCCGAGCCCATCATGATGACGCGGTG
>JBAYGL010000589.1:0-2830 GCA_041666725.1 Limisphaerales bacterium | reverse complement strand
TTCCGCCGTCTCGCCCTGGCCGTTCTGCATGGTAAAGGACAGCTCGGAGTAGAACGGCGTGGGCAGCAGCCACGAGAGCCGCGCACCGGGATTGCGCAGGCCGTCCGCGCCGAACATGCGGCCGTTGACGAGCGGCTGGTCCACGAAGGACCACGCGTGCGGATGCGTGGGGTTGAGGCGGCCGAACTCGGTGAAGAACTGGCCGGCCTTGAGCTGCAGGTTGCCCGGCAGCGAAAGCGATTCCAGATACGCCTCCTCCAGCTCGAAGACCGACGAGCCGGTGGCATCCAACTGGTAGATGAGGTTCGCCTGGCCGCGGAAATACGGGTCCACCATGCCCTCGAATACGGCCTCGACGTTCTGCACGCTGAAGCCCCGCTGGTTCGGGTCGTGCCCGCCGGGCTGCAACGCGCCGAGGTCGCCCGCCGTGGAGCCGCCCACGGCAAACAGCCCGTCGAGCGACATGTTCAGGTAGCTCTGGCCAGCGCGCACGAGGCCGACGGGGTCGCCCGGCTGCCACGGCTTGGTGACGCGCTCGTTGGCGAGTTCGCTCACGCGGCGTTCCAGCTCCTCGACCTTGGGTTCGAGCGTCACGCTCTTCGCGCCGGGATAGGCCGGCTGGCCCTTGAGGATTTCGATCTGCTTCCTGAGCGACTCGATTTGCTCCGCCTGCTGCCTCTGGACGCGGAGGAGTTCTTCGAACTGCTTTCTGAGTTCAACTGGATTCGCTTCCTGCGCCATGAGCGGCATCGCGCTCACGGCAAGGGCGGAAGACAGGCCCACAAGTTTGCTGAATTTCATATCTATGGCTCCGAATTGGTGCCGCATGGACATCATGCGACAGGGTTTTTCGACGGGACTGACACTGACCAACCAACCGATGTGGGAGGGAGGTCAGACCGTCGGCGGAGCGCGACCGGCGGGAAGCAGGTGGGAAACGTGGGGGAGGAAAACCGAAGCCGGGGATTCGTCGGCAGGCAGTTCAGACAATGCGACGACCGGGAGCGCCGGCTCGAAGTCCGACGCGAGGAGCTTGCCCTGGGCGAAATGCTGGATGACGCAGTCGTGATCCGCCGCGTCGTGCTGCGCGTGCAGGCATGCGTGGGCGGCGGGGCTGACCGAGAGAAAACCGAGCGTCACCACGGCAAAGGCCATCAGCACCGCGACGAGGAATCGCGTGGGCGAGAAGCGCGACTGGTGGCTGCTCAGATGCAAATCGATTGCAGTTAAGCACCGCAAGCCTCGGTCTGCAAGCAGCATTCTTCGCCGGAGTGAGACCGCTGACCGACCGCCATCCCGTTTAACCGACAAACCTCTTCGCGATGACGGTGGCATTGTGGCCGCCGAAACCGAAGGAGTTGTTGGCGATGGCCTCGATCTTCATGGCGCGGGCCGTGTGCGGCACGTAGTCCAGGTCGCACTGGGGGTCCGGGTTGTCGAGGTTCAGCGTGGGCGGGGCGATTTGCGTCTGGAGCGCCTTGGCGCAAAGGGCCATTTCAGCCGCGCCGGCCGCGCCGAGCATGTGGCCGGTCGCGCCCTTGGTGGAGCTGACTGCGAGTTTCCTCGCGTGGTCTCCAAAGACGGTTTTGATGGCCTGGGTCTCGCAGATGTCACCCTGCGGGGTGCTGGTGCCGTGGGCGTTGATGTAGGAGATGTCCTCGGGGCGGAGGCCGGCGCTGCGGAGGGCCATCTTCATGCAGCGGGCCGCACCCTCGCCTTCGGGGGCGGGGGAGGTGAGGTGGTTGGCATCGGCGGTGTTTCCGTAACCGACGAGCTCACAGTAGATCCGGGCACCGCGGGCCTTGGCGTGTTCGAGTTCTTCCAGGACAAGCACCGCGGCACCTTCGCCCATGACGAAGCCGTCGCGATCCCTGTCGAAGGGGCGGGAGGCGCGCCGGGGTTCATCGTTGCGGGTGGAGAGGGCCTTCATGGCGGCGAAGCCACCGATGCCCATTTCACAAACGGCCGCCTCGGTGCCGCCCGCAAAGATGGCATGGGCGTCGCCCATCTTGATGGTGCGCCAGGCCTCGCCGAGCGCATGCGTGCTGGTGGCGCAGGCGGAGCAGGTGGCGACGTTGGGGCCGCGAAGCTTGTAATGCATGCTGAACACGCCGGAGGCCATGTTCAGGATCATCATCGGGATGAGGAAGGGCGAGATGCGGCCCGGCCCCTTGTTCATGAGGATCGAGTGCTGTTCCGCGTGGGTCTGGATGCCGCCGATGCCGGAGCCGATGAACGCACCGATCTGGTCGCGGTCCAGCTTGTCCAAATCCATGCCGGAGTCCTGAAGCGCACGCCACCCGGCGTAGATGCCGAACTGGGTGAAACGATCGGCGCGGCGGACTTCCTTGGGCGAAGGAAAGGCGGGGACCGGATCGAAGTTCTTCACTTCCGCGGCGATCTTGCAGTCGTAGTTCGCCGGATCAAAGGAGACGATGCGGTCGATGCCGCACTGGCCTTCGATGATGTTCTTCCAAAACGTCTCTATATCGTGCCCCAGTGCAGTGACCGTGCCGAGGCCCGTGATGACGACTCTGCGTTCCGACCCGTTGCTTGCCATAAAAGGAAAGGGGCAGCGCGCTGATGTCAGCCCGACTGCCCCGGAGAAAGCGCTGCCGCCTACTTCTTGTTGTCCTCGATGTAGCGGGTGACATCGCCGACGCTGACGAGCTTCTCGGCCTCTTCATCGGGCACTTCGATGCCAAATTCCTCTTCGAGGGCCATGATCAGCTCGACGGTGTCGAGGGAGTCCGCGCCGAGATCCTCGATGAACTTGGCCTCCTGGACGACCTGGTCGGCGTTGACGCCGAGCTGCTCGACGATGATGTCC
>JBAYGL010000588.1:0-2831 GCA_041666725.1 Limisphaerales bacterium | reverse complement strand
GCTCCTCACCCGGCCCCGCCACCAACAGCGCGACCGCCCGCGCCGCAGCGTGCGCAGAACCCGCTCAAACAGCCGTCGGCTTATCTAAGCGCCATTCGCCCCAACGGGGCTGTGTCCTCCAGCCCGGGGTTGCTCGGCACGAGCTACCCCGGGTTCGCAGGCCGCGATCAGCCAACCCTAACGGGGTTGTGTCCGTCTTCAGCCAAAGCCGCAACCCCGTTGGGGTTGTGCCAAATGGCGCAGGGCCACCCAAGGTAGCGCCGGGCGGCGCAACCTTGGGCTGGAGGACTCAGCCCCGTTGGGGCTGGCAAGGGCAGACCTGCAAGAAAGTGAGATGCGCCCGTTTGCCGTGCGGGGCAAACGCCACTTGCAGCCGGAACGACGCTGACTAGAGTTGGCGCACACATGAAACACGTCCGCCTGCTCGCATTGCTGCTGCTCGCCTTCGTCACCGGCGTCCCGGCCGCCACCCGGCCGCCCAACGTCATCGTCATCCTCTGCGACGACATGGCCTACGCGGACATCGGGCCGTTCGGCTGCAAGGCTTATGCGACGCCGCATCTCGACCGGATGGCGAAGGAGGGCCGCAAGTTCACGAACTTCCACGTCTCGCAGGCGGTCTGCTCCGCCTCGCGCGCGGCGCTGATGACCGGCTGCTACAACAACCGGATCGGCATCCACGGCGCGCTCGGCCCCGGCAACAAGCACGGCATCAGCGCCGGTGAGATGACGCTGGCCGAGGTTTTCAAGCAGAAGGGATACGCCACCGGCATGGCGGGCAAATGGCATCTCGGCCACCACCCGCAGTTTCTCCCCGTGCGGCACGGCTTCGACGAATACCTCGGCCTGCCCTACTCGAACGACATGTGGCCGCATCACCCCGAGGCGAAGAAGGGCACCTACCCGAACCTGCCGCTCATCGAGGACGACCATGTGAAAGACCCCGACATCACGCCGGAGAAACAGCCGAATCTCACGACCTGGTATGCCGAGCGCGCGGTGAAGTTCATCGAGAAGAACAAGGAGCGCCCGTTTTTCTTCTACCTCGCGCACTCGATGCCGCACGTCCCGCTGTTTGTGAGCGACAAGTTCAAGGGCAGGTCCGGCGCGGGCCTCTTTGGCGACGTGATCCAGGAGCTTGACTGGTCCGTGGGCCAGGTGTTCGCCACGTTGAAAAAGCACGGCCTCGACGAGCAGACCCTCGTGGTCTTCACCAGCGACAACGGCCCGTGGCTGAGCTACGGCAACCACGCCGGCAGCGCCGGCCCGCTGCGCGAGGGCAAGGGCACGGCGTGGGAGGGCGGCACGCGCGTCCCGTGCCTGATGCGCTGGCCCGGCAAGCTTCCCGCCGGCACGAGCAGCGGCGACATGCTGATGACCATCGACCTGCTGCCCACCTTCGCAAAGCTCATCGGCGCGGAGCTGCCCAGGCACAAGATCGACGGTCTCGATGTCTGGCCGCTTCTCGCCGGCGCAACCGGCGCGAAGAATCCGCACGACGCCTACTACAGCTACTACGCGAACAACGAATTGCAGGCCATGTTCTCGCCCGATGGCCGCTGGAAGCTGCAGCTTCCGCACGGCTATCGCTCGCTCGGAGGCCGGCCCGGCGGCAGGGACGGCGTTCCCGCAAAATACGAACAAGCCAAGATCACCGAGCCGCAGCTCTACGACCTGCGGGACGACATCGGTGAAAAGACCGACGTGGCCTCCTCGAATCCGGCCGTCGTCCAGCGCCTGCTGGTCCTGGCCGAGCAGGCCCGCGCCGACCTCGGTGACTCGCTCACGCGACGCCAGGGTGCCGGCGTGCGCGAGCCGGGCAGGCTGCCGGAAGGAAAATGACGACGGGCCGCACCTGCTTTGCGATGGGCGCAAATCAGTTTTGAGCGAAGCGCTAAATTGCATCAGGGCGGTTTCATGAAAACTGCGGCTGCATTCTGAAGGCCGTGGCGGAAAATTCCGCGAGGTTTTGGACTGCGGCAGCCCTCTGCCGCTTTCTCGCGCGGGGCTGGTAATACCGACTCCGTGTGAAGGTTGGCGGAACTGGCACCGGTGGCCGGGTTGCTCCTTCTCCCTTCGCGGAGCGAGGGGAGAAGGTGGCCGCAGGCCGGATGAGGGGTGTGCCACCCACGCCGACGCACGCAACCCCTCACCCCGGCCCTCTCCCCTTGCTCCGCAAGGGGAGAGGGAGGAGCTCGGTTCCCTGCGCCTGGATTCAACCTGATTTCACGGTAATTGGCATAATGCATGGCGGCAGAGGGCTGCCGCAGTCCAAGACGCTGGCGCGCGGCTCGAACATGCCAGGCCAATTGACGGCCGCAGGATTTTTGAAACTGCCCGACTTCCGGCTTCGCCTCCGGCCGCTTTTCACCCGCTTTGCGTGCTTGCGCGGGGAACGACGGTTGGTTTCCACTCTGACCAACATTCAAAGCCATGCTGAACATCCATCACCTCGAACTCTTTTACTACGTGGCCAGGCATCAGGGCGTCAGCGCCGCCGCGCGCAACATGCCTTACGGCATCCAGCAGCCGGCCATCAGCGGGCAGATCCTCGCGCTGGAGGATTATCTCGGCGGGCCGCTCTTTCAGCGCAGGCCCTTTGCGCTCACGCACGCGGGCGAGGAGTTGTTTGCGTTCATCAAGCCGTTCTTCGACGGGCTGGAGGGGGTTGAGGACAAGGTCCGGGGCGGAGCGACGCAGGTGGTGCGGCTGGCCGCCGCCACCATCGTCCTGCGCGATCATCTGCCCGAAATGCTGCAAACGCTGCGGCCCAAGTTTCCCAAGCTCAAGGTGCTGCTGCGCGAGGGAGTGCAGTCCCAGATCGAGAAGTG
>JBAYGL010000587.1:0-2837 GCA_041666725.1 Limisphaerales bacterium | reverse complement strand
GTGTATCTGCTGATGCAGGTGCTCTTCCCGGCAACGGTGCAGGCGGGCGTGACCGCCCTCGAACAACGGCCCGTCACGTCACTGTTCACGGGGCTGGTCACGAGCATCCTCCTGGCCCCCGTGTGCGTGCTGCTCGCGGCGACGGGCCTGGGCGTGCTGCTGCTGCCGCTGGTGCTCGTCGCGTTCACGGGCGCTGCGCTGCTGGGCAAGACGGTCGTGCTGCGCTTCGTCGGCCATCAGCTGGGCAGGCAGGCGAAGCTTGGCTTCCTCGAACACGGTCTGGTTGCGCTGGCCGTCGGCGCGACCGTTGTCTGCCTGCTCTACATGGTGCCGGTGCTGGGCGGGTTTGTCTGGGGAAGTGCGACGCTGCTCGGCCTTGGGGCCGCCGTGGTCGCGGCCGTGCAACATCTCGGCAAGGAGAATGAAAAAAGCACCGCCAGCATCCCGCCCGTGCCGACGGACGCACCCGGGGCCCCGGGCGAGGCGGCCCTGCCCCGCGTCGGTTTTTGGAAACGCCTCTTCGCCACGCTGCTGGACGCCGTGCTCATCGGAGCGCTGGCGGGAATCACCAGCAGGGGGGCGTTGTTTCTGCCGGCATGGTTCCTCTACCACGTCGCCATGTGGTGGCTCAAGGGCACGACCATCGGCGGCATTGTGTTCGGTCTGAAAATCATCCGCGAGAACGGCGGCCGGGTCACACTTGCCGTGGCGTTCGTGCGCTCGCTCGCCAGCCTCTTCTCGCTGATCGCGCTGGGACTTGGCTTCTTCTGGGCCGGTTGGAGCCGCGAGAAGCGCGCATGGCACGACCTCATCGCCGGGACGCTCGTCGTGCAATTGCCGCGCGGGACTTCGCTGCTCTGAGTTCAGCGCTGGACGAAGGCGCGGTGCTGCTTGAACACGCCGCGCAACGCCCTGGACGCCTCGTCCTGCAACGCCTGCAACTCGCGATAGACGGCGACGTTCTTCGCGTCCGGCTCGGCGGTTTCAGCCTTGTTCAACGTGACGAACCGGTCGGTCAAGTCGGCGATGCTGACCTTCTCACCGGCCTGCAAGCGCCAGCACCAGAGCGCCTGGAGCGCCGCGCCGTAGGCCGCGCCCTCACTGACCTTGAGCGTGACGACCTCGGCATTGAACACGTCGGCCATGATCTGCCGCCAGAGCTTCGACTTCGCGCCGCCGCCGGTCGCGCGGATTTGCGTCGCCTTGACGCCGAGCGCAGCGAGGCGGCGCAGGCCGTAGTTCATGCCGAGCGTGACGCCCTCGAACGCGGCGCGGCAGTAGTGGCTCGCGGTGAACGTGCCGGGGTTGATGCCCAGCATCGTGCCGCAGCCGTCGGGGACGTTCGGCGTGCGTTCGCCTTCGAGGTAGGGCAGCAGCAGCAGGCCGCGCGAACCGGCGGGCACCTTCGCGGCCTTCGCCTCGAACTGCTCGTGCGTGTAGCCAAAATCACGGCGCATCATCTCGGTGGCGACGGTCACGTTCATCGTGCAGAGCAGCGGGAGCCAGCGGTTCGTGCTGTCACAGAAGGCGGCGATTTCTCCGGCGGGGTCCACGACCGGCTTGTCTGCGCAGGCGTAGATGGTGCCGCTGGTGCCGAAGCTCGCGGTGACGATGCCCTCGCGCGTGTTGCCGGTGCCGATCGCGCCCATCATGTTGTCGCCGCCGCCCGCGCTGACGAGCACACCGGGATTGAGGCCGAGCGTTTTCGCCGTGCCGGCTTGCAACGTGCCGGCGGGCTGGTCGCTGGAGATGAGGCGCGGAAGCTTTGCGGCGAGGTCGCCACCGACGGCCTTGAGCGCGGCGTCGGACCACTTGCGCTTGCGCACGTCGAGCATGGCCGTGCCGCTGGCGTCGCCGTATTCCATCACGGCCTGGCCGGTGAGCCAGAAGTTCAGGTAGTCGTGCGGGAGCAGGACGGTGGCGAGCTTGGCGAAATTTTTCGGCTCGTGCTTCTTGAGCCAGAGAATCTTCGGGAGAGTGAAGCCCGGGAGAATCGCGTTGCCCACGGCCTTGCTCGCACCCTTCAAGCCGCCGAGCTTCGCGGTGAGTTCCTCGCACTCGGCGATGGTGGACGTATCGCACCAGAGTTTGGCGGGGCGGATGACTTTGCCGCCTTTGTCCAGCGGCACGAAGCCGTGCTGCTGGCCACTGACGCCGATGGCGACGACTTCGCCGGCCTTCGCCTTTGCTTGCTTGAGCGCGCCCTTGATGGCCGTGGCGGTGGCTTCGCGCCAGGTCTCGGGGTGCTGCTCCTTCGCGCCGGGCGGGAGGTTGGGAATCAGGTCGTAGGCGGCGGATGCGCTGCCGAGCACCTTGCCGGACTGGGCGTCCACGACGAGGGCCTTGGTGGATTGCGTGCCGGAATCGATGCCGATGAGAAGCGTGCGCATAGATCGAGAAATGTGTGCCGAGAATGGCGGGGGAGATTTCGGGTGTCCAACCATTCTCCCGGCACAGGCGTCACTGCACTTCCACGTCGAAGACCAGGCTGGTCCGCGAATCGGTCTGTTCGTTGCGGATTTCCATCTCCTTGAGCCGCCACTGGCCGTTGACCTTCTTGAAGCTCTTCGGTTCGAACTGCTTCATCAGCCTGCCCCGCGTGTCGTAGGCCTCGGCGACCACGATGCCCAGCGTCTGCTGATCCAGCCAGGAGACGACGCGCGAGTAGCCGCCGGGAGCGGGTTTGGACGTCGTGCTCTCCAGCACGTAGCACGCCTCACCCCGGCGCTGCTCCTTCTTCAGAAGCCGCTGCTCCGGCCAGTGGAAAAAATCGAGGCCCAGGTCCACGAGCCAGAAGTCCGAGCCGGCAAAGGGAACGAGCAGATTGACGGCGGGCT
>JBAYGL010000586.1:0-2846 GCA_041666725.1 Limisphaerales bacterium | reverse complement strand
ACTCCGAAATGGAATGGCCACGAAAGGGCGCATAGAGCACAAAGACAGGCTTCTGGCAGAAAAGCGGATCGGGTGGATGTTTTCCCGCTCCCATCCATCCCCGGCTCGGCTCCTCTGTGCGCTTTGCGCTCTTTCGCGGCTGAACTTCGAGATTCGGGTTCAAAACTCCAGACGCGAAACCAGCTCACTCTTCTCTCCGGAAGCTCTCCGCCAGCTCGGCCGGTGAAACCGTCGCCGTGCCGACCTTCCCGACGACGACGCCCGCCGCGTGGTTGGAGAAAACGGCGGCCTCGACCGGCGACGCGCCCGCCGCGACGGCGAGCGTGAACGACGCGATGACCGTGTCGCCCGCGCCGGACACGTCGAAGACCTCGCGCGCCACGGTCGGGATGTGAAAGGGCTTCTGGCCGCGCTGGCACAGGAGCATGCCCTGGTCGCCGAGGGTGATGAGCAGCAGCGCGGGGCTGAGCTCCATCAACAGCGTCTCGGCCACGCGCTGGAGGTTCACGTCCTTGAGCGGGTCGGTGTTGCGGGTGCCGTCGGAAATGCCCGTCAGCTCGAAGGCCTCCTTGCGGTTGGGCGTGAGCAGCGAGAGGCCGGCCAGGCTGAGTTCATGCACCGGCTTCGGGTCCAGGCTCAACCACACGCCGCGCGCACGGCAGAGCTGCCGCAGGCCGTCGAGCAAGGCCTGCGTGACGACGCCCTTGCCATAGTCGCAGACGATGACGGCGTCCGCGCCGGGGAGATTCCGCCCGATGGCGGCGAGCAGCCGCTGGGTGTCGCGTTCCTCCACCGCGTTGCGGGTCTCGCGGTCCACGCGCACGATCTGCTGCTGGTGGGCGATGATGCGGGTCTTGACGCTCGTGGTGCGGGCCGGGCTGGCGAGCAGGCCGTCGCACATGATGTCCTGCTCGCCGAGCAACGCGCGCAGCCGGCGCGCCGCGTCGTCGCGGCCCACATGGCCGAGCAGCTCGGTCCTCGCGCCGAGCGTGTGGACGTTGCGGGCGACGTTCGCCGCGCCGCCGGGCATGAAGTTCTCGCGGTCAAACTCGACGACCGGCACGGGCGCCTCGGGCGAGATGCGCCCGACGTGGCCCCAGATGTATTGGTCGAGCATCACGTCGCCCACGACGAGGACGCGGGCTTTGGCGCAGCCGGCCAGCAATTGCTGGATGCGCGCAGGAGCGATGGTGGAAGCGGTCATCGGTGTAGAGGGATGAATCAGGCGCCCGCCTTGCGCGCGGCCCCGGCATTGGGACGACGGAAAACTTCAAGCGAGGTGATGGCGTTCAAATCCACAAACTCGTAGGTCCACTCGGCGGTCCAGAGAAAAATTTCCCGGTGACTGGGCGAGAAGGCGACAAAATCAGGATGCTTCACCGAAAGTGCCCGGCCGTCTTGCAGATGCAGGATGAACGGCTTGAAGGTGGCCACATTCAGGTGGGACTTTATGGCGTCCGTTGTCATGGGCCGAAGGTGGCAGCCGGGGCCGCCTAATTCAAGAACGCCGTGAGCGGACTCGTCGCGCTGGCCGTGGCCTGCTGCGCGCCCATGCCGATTTCAAACGCCGACCGCCCCGCCTCCACCGCCTGCTTGAACGCGACGGCCATCCGGTTCGCGTCGCCCGCGATGGCGATGGCCGTGTTCACCAGCACGGCGTCCGCGCCGAGTTCCATCGCCTCGGCCGCGTGGCTGGGCGCGCCGATGCCCGCGTCCACGACGACGGGCACGGTGGCCTGCTCGATGATGATGCGAAGCTGGTCGCGGGTCTGGAGGCCGCGATTCGAGCCGATGGGCGAGCCCAGCGGCATGACGGTGGCGCAGCCCACTTCTTGCAGGCGCTTGGCGAGCACGGGATCGGCGTTGATGTAGGGCAGCACGGTGAAGCCTTCCTTCACGAGCACCTCGGCGGCCTTCAGCGTCTCGATGGGATCGGGCAGCAGGTAGCGCGGGTCGGGATGGATTTCGAGCTTCACCCATTTCGGCAAACCGGCGGCGACGGCCAGGCGCGCGAGGCGGATGGCTTCCTCGGCGTTCATCGCGCCGCTGGTGTTCGGCAGCAGCAGGTAGCGTTTCGGGTCAATGAATTCGAGGATGTTCGCGAACGGATCCTTCTGCCCGCTCAGGTCCGCGCGCCGCAGCGCGACGGTGACCATCTCGGTGCCGCTGGCCGCCAGCGCGTCGCGCATCGCGACGGGCGACGGAAACTTGCCGGTGCCAAGGATGAGCCGCGAGCGGAACTCACGGCCGGCGATGACCAACGGGCGGGACGCCAAATTCATGCGCGGGGAAAGTAGGCCGCGCGGCGCGGCGCGTCCAGCGCGGTCGTCAGCCGCTCACTTTTTCAGCGTGAGCATCACCTGCCGCACATCCATCACGCTCCGTCCGGGAATCGCCAGCGCGCGGAGCGTGAGCTGGCCGCGGCCCTGTTCCAGCCTGATGACCCCGAGCGGCAGCGAGTGGAACTCCTTCATCTGCGACTCGGCGGGCGGGCGGGGAATGGTGTCCTGGTTCGTGTAGAGCGGCGGATTCCAGCCGGGCCCGACCTTGCCCGCGAGCTTGTTGCCGTTGAAGCCGAGTTCGACCGTCGCGCCCGCGTCGGCCACGGGGCAGGTGTAGAGGATCGTCACGTCGTAGCTGCCCGTGGTGTTCACGGCGATGTCCCACGTCATCGAGTCCGCCGTGGATTTCCAGTTCACGAAGTAGGACGAGTTGGGCGCGTTCGCGCTGCGTTTGATCTCGCCGTGCGCCACGCCGTCGCGAGCGGGCAGCGGTGTGATGGGAAACTCGGCGTAACCGACGGGATACGGGCGGTCGTCGGCCGGCAGACCGGCGGCCTTGCCCTT
>JBAYGL010000585.1:0-2891 GCA_041666725.1 Limisphaerales bacterium | reverse complement strand
CCTCTCCCTTTGCGGAGCAAGGGGAGAGGGCCGGGGTGAGGGGTTGGCCGCGCCGGCGTGGGTGGCACACCCCTCATCCGGCCTGCGGCCACCTTCTCCCCTCGCTCCGCGAAGGGAGAAGGAACAACCCGGCCACCGGTGCCAGTTCCTCCAACCTTCACACGTAGTCGGTATAACGCGGATCAGTTCTCCCGCTTGAAGAACCGTTGCACCGCGCCCTTGTGGCGTGGCAGGAGTTGCTGGACGTTCGCAGCGCCCCCGCCGGCCCCGGCTCCGGTCAGCGCGCCGGCCTGGGCTGATTCCTTGTCGCCGGTCACTTCGGGTGCGCTGCGGCTGATGCCGACAAGCTGGGCGTTCTTCAAGCCATTGAGAGAACTCATTGGCAGTGCGGTGTCCTTGAACTTCATGCCCTCCTCGGATGACGGATCGGTCCATGTCAGCGGTGCGTCGCCCCGGCCACGGTCCACCCCGCCGTTGCCCTTCACATAGACCTGCAGCACGCCGGAGATGGAGTCGAGGTCCGCGCCGTTCTCGGCAAGGAAGGCGGCGAGGCCGTCGGGATTCGGACACTGGCCGGCCTTCTTGCAGGCTTCGAGGAGCCTGGCGTCAATGAGCTTGAGGTTGGCAAGCTTGTCGAGGCACTCGCCCAGCTTGTCCTTGCCGCCCTGGAGCGCCTTCATCAATTCCTTGAGCTGCTCGGGGTTGAGCTTGCCGTCCTTCGCGGCCTTGAGGAGTTCCTCGGGGAGTTTCGCGGCGAGAAGACCCTGCTCCAGCTTTGCCTGCTGGAGGAGCGACGCCATGTCCTGCATGGCGCGTTCCAGCAGCGATGCCGCCGAATCCGGCAGCAGCCCCAGCGCGGCGGCGAGAGTTTCGGCCTGCTTCATGGCGTCGGTTTTCTGGATGGCCTCCTCGGCGGCCTGCCTTGCGAGGTCGGCGTTGGACTGCTTGAGGTGGTCGAGGGATTCCCAGGTCTTGGCGGGATCCTTTGCGGCGGATTCTTTGCCGAGGCGGGCCAGTTCCTTCTTGAGTTCAAGGGCCTTGTCTTCCGGCAGAATCTTCTCCTCATCGAGCGCGGTGATCTGTTCCGTCAATTCCGTGACCAGCTTGCCAACGTCGAGCGGACGCGGAGCTGCGCCGACGATGAACCGCTCCGGCAACAGCATGGATGCGCCGAGGAAAAGTGCCGCCGCTGCGAAGAGCGTGATGGGACGCCCGCTGTTCCAGCGCAGTCGGGGCTGGCCGGGTTTGGAGCCCGTCTGCCAAGCGGAGACATCAGCCTGCGCGGCGGCCATGATGAGGCCGCCGGCGTGGTTGTGACGGTCCATTGCCGCGCGCACCGTCGCCAGTTGAGGGCGTCGCAGCCATTCGATCCAGGCCGCCGCGATGACGACGGGAACCAAGCCCAGCAGGCCGCCGATAAGCCAGTGAGACGCGACCAGGCCCGTCACGCGGGCCACCAGCACCGTCGCACCGACGGCGAGCAGCCAGACGGTCGCGCATCGCAAGGCGGTGCGGAATATCAGCAGAAAGGTGAGTCGGCTGGTAAACTCGCGGATGGCCGGTTCGTGTGAATTCATTGGGGGGCGTGACTGAGCGCAACGTAGAAGTGCCATCAGGTTGCGTCAAGCGCAGGGCAGGGCCGCCGATCGGCGCTGGTTCCTGCGCAAGCCATGTGTTCACTGGAATCGGCTTCAGGGCGGGATGCGTCGCGTCCAACCCGCTTCATCCGTTTGGCTGAGTCAGATGAGCTCGAATCCCACAAAGGCGAAGGGCCGGCGGTAAGGCCAGCCCTTGCACAGGGAATTGGGGACGAAGGAACGAAGCTTACTTCATCTGGGCCAGCAGCTCTTCGTTGGTCTTGAACTTCTTGAGTGCGTTCAGGAGCGTCTCCATGGCCTCGACGGGGTTGAGGTCCACCATCATGCGGCGGAGCTTGCGGATGGCGTCGAGGTGCTTCACGGGGAAAAGTTTTTCCTCTTTGCGCGTGCCGGACTTCGGGATGTCGATGGCGGGGTAGAGGCGGCGGTCGGAGAGCTTGCGGTCGAGGACCAGCTCCATGTTGCCGGTGCCCTTGAACTCCTGGAAGATGAGCTCATCCATGCGGCTGCCGGTGTCCACCAGCGCGGTGGCGAGGATGGTGAGGGAACCGCCGTCCTCGATCTTGCGGGCGGAGGCGAACATCTTGCGGGGGATTTCCAGCGCGCGGGCATCCACGCCGCCGGTCATGGTGCGGCCGGAGCCGCCATGAACGGAGTTGTAGGCGCGGGCGACGCGGGTGAGTGAGTCAAGCAGGACGACAACGTCCTTGCCGCCTTCGACCATGCGGCGGCAGCGCTCAATCATGAAGCGGCTGAGGCGGACGTGGGTTTCGAGGTCCATGTCGTTGGAGCTGGCGACGACCTCGGCCTTCACGCTGCGCTGGAAGTCGGTGACTTCCTCGGGGCGCTCGTCAATCAGGAGCACCATCACGAAGACCTCGGGATGGTTCGTGGTGATGGCGTTGGAGATCTGTTTGAGGATGGTCGTCTTGCCCGTGCGCGGCGGGGCGACGATGATGCCGCGCGTGCCGCGGCCAACCGGCGTGACGAGGTCAATCACGCGGGTTTCAAACACGTCCGAGGCGGTTTCGAGCCGGAACTTGTCGATCGGATCGATGGAGGTGAGGTTCTCGAAGCGGGACTGCTTGGTGTAGTCGTTGAACGGGAGGCCGCTGACATTGATGACCTCGCGCAGCTGCGGGCTGGAGCCGCGGTGAGGCGGCTGGAGCTTGCCCTCCACGAGACAGCCCTCGCGGAGGAAGTTCTTCTTGATGCAGTCGGGGGTGACGAAAACGTCCGTGGGCTTGGGCTGGAACTTGTTCTCGATGGAACGGAGGAATCCGAAGCCCTTCT
>JBAYGL010000584.1:0-2907 GCA_041666725.1 Limisphaerales bacterium | reverse complement strand
CTGGACGCACATTCGCTCCTGGCCATCGCGGGCGTGCCGGCGACGGCGTTCGAGATGGCGCGAGTGCTGCAAACTTCCTTCGAGTATTACCGCCGCAGCCAGCTGCAGTCATTGAGCCTTCCGGCAAAGGTCCGAGCCCTCGCCCGCCTGCTCCGAGACAACCTACCGATGACCATGCAAGGCGTCGGCGTGGTGGTGCCGCTCTTCGCGGGCGTGGACACCACGGTGCAGCCGCACAAGCCGCAGATTTTCTTCTACGATCCGCTCGGTGCGCAGTTTCAAGCCGTCGGCTATGCAGCCAGCGGTTCCGGTTCGCAGACGATTCGGAGCGTCCTCAGCTATCAGGAGCGCTATGGCCAGCCGCGTCCGTCGGAGATGAAGTTGCAGGAAGCCGTGCAGTTTGCGCTGCGGCTGCTGATGACGGCGTCGGAGTTTGATTCCGCCACCGGCGGCGTGCACCCGGACGCGCAGGCGTTCGCCACGCTCAAGGTCTTACGCGCAACGGGCGTGGAGACCGTCTCCGATGCCCGGCAGGCGGAGTGGTTGGCTTAGGAGCGCGGCATTCATGCCGCAGCAACACACGTTGTCGCAGCTGTCTGGAATAGCTCAAAGTTTCCTTGCTCCTACGCCTTCTGCGGCCTGAAGGCTGCGCTCCGTCTGGCCTGCCGCTGACCTTGCTCCGCTGGCTGGCCTTCGTCACACTCCGCCTGCATTCGCCATGACTCACTCTGTTCGCTTCTGCGCTCTCTTCGCCGTCAGTCTTGCTCTTTCGGCTGCGAGCTATGCCGCAACCCTTGCCCCCACCGACTGGCCGGCGTGGCGCGGGCCGACTCGCGATGGCATCGCCGCACCGGGACAGAACCCACCAACCGAGTGGAGCGAGTCCGAGAACATCCTGTGGAAAATCCCCCTGCCGGGGCGCGGGCACAGCTCGCCGACGGTCGTGGGCGAGCGCATCTATCTCGCCACGGCGGACCCGGTGAAACGCGCGCAGTTCGTCCTCTGCCTCGACCGCAGGACGGGCAAGCAGGTGTGGCAAACCGAGGTTCACGCCGCGAATGCCGAGTCCGGCAAGCACGCCAACTCCACCGCCGCTTCCGCCACCGTGGCTTGTGATGGCGAACGGCTGTTCATCAACTTCCTCAACGGCGGCGCGGTGTTCACGAGCGCGCTGGACTTGTCCGGCAAGCTGCTCTGGCAGCAGAAGGTCTGTGACTTCGTCGCGCATCAGGGCTTTGCGTCGTCGCCGGTCTTGCACGCGGGACTGGTGCTCGTGGCGGCGGACCATCGCGGCGGCGGCGTGGTCGCGGCGCTGGACCGGGGCACAGGCAAGCCCGTCTGGAGCGAGTCGCGACCCAAGCTGCCGAACTACACCACGCCGGCCATCGTGCAGGCGGCGGGCCGCACGCAGATGGTGCTGGCGGGCGTGAACCTGCTCACCAGCCTCGACCCGCTCACGGGCAGGAAGCTCTGGGAAATCCCCGGCTCCACGGAGGAATGCGTCGTGACGATGGTCACGGACGGCGAGCGCGTCTTCGCGGGCGGCGGCTATCCGAAGAACCACACGGTGGCCGTGATGGCGGACGGATCGGGCAAGGTGGCGTGGCAGAACACCGCGCGCGTCTATGTGCCGTCCATGATTGCCAAGGCGGGCCATCTCTACGCCGTGATGGACGCGGGCGTGGCGGTCTGCTGGAAGTCGGATAACGGCGAGGAGCTGTGGAAGGAGCGGCTGGGCGGCGACTTCTTCGCGTCGCCGGTGATGGTGGGCGACCGCATCTACGCCTCGAACGTCAGCGGGAAAACCTTCGTGTTCACGGCCACGCCGAAGGAGTTCAAGCTGCTCGCGCAAAACCAGCTCGGCGAGGAAGCCTTCGCGTCCCCGGTGATTTGCGGTGGCCGGATTTACCTGCGCGTGGCAACGAAGGGCGCGGCAAGGCAGGAGTATCTGTGTTGCGTCGGAGCGGAGCGGAAGTAGTCGTTCAGCCTCGCGGGAGGAACGCCGAGCATTGCTCGGCTTTGACGAAAGCGGCTCACTCCTGCCGAGCGAAGCTCGGCGCTCCGCGCCGGCCTTACTTGTTCGGCTGCGGCGTGTAGCGGAGGTAGGGCTTCACCTTGCGCGCGCCCTTGGGGAACATTGCCGGGATTTCCTCATCCTTCACCGCGAGGGTGATGATGCAGTCCTGGCCGTCCTGCCAGTCTGCGGGCGTGGCGATCTTGTGCCTGGCCGAGAGCTGGAGCGAGTCCACCACGCGGAGGATTTCCATGAAGTTGCGGCCGCAGGACATCGGGTAGGTGAGCGTGAGCTTCACCTTCTTGTCCGGCCCGATGACGAAGACGGAGCGCACGGTGGCCTTGTCGTCCACGTTTGGGTGGATCATGTCGTAGAGCGCGGCGACGGTCTTGGCGGGGTCGGCGATGATGGGAAAGTTCATCGTCGTGCCCTGCGTCTCGTTGATGTCGCGAATCCAGCCGTGGTGCGCATCCACCGGATCCACCGAGATGGCGATGCACTTCACGTTGCGCTTCGTAAACTCGTCCTTGAGCTTCGCAACCGCGCCCAGCTCGGTGGTGCAGACGGGCGTGTAGTCGGCGGGGTGGGAAAAGAGGATGCCCCAGCCGGTGCCGAGCCATTGGTGGAAGTCAATGCGGCCTTCGGTGGTGTCGGCCTGAAAATTCGGAGCGGTGTCGCCAAGTCGGAGTGCCATGGTGTTGATGTGTTTGTCCGGGCAAAATAAATGGAGGCCACGCGATGACACAAGCCTTCACTTGGCCGGGGAATGCGCCACCGCCGGCTATGTGAGAATATCCTTCACCACGTGCCCGTGCACGTCCGTCAGCCGGTAATCGCGGCCTTGGAACCGGAAGGTCAGCTTCTCATGATCGAAGCCCAGCAGGTGCATGATG
>JBAYGL010000583.1:0-2915 GCA_041666725.1 Limisphaerales bacterium | reverse complement strand
TTCTCGCCGGCGTCCACCATGCAGCAGTATAGGCGCTCGAAAGTCTTGGGATGCTTTGTCAGCGCCGTCGAGAAGTTGTCGCCGCTCTCGACCCGCGCGCAGATGTCGCGGATGACATCGCGCATGATCTTGTTGTCGGTCTGCTCGGCCAGTCCCTGGAGCGAGCCGACGATGGCGATGCCCGCGTCAATCATCGTGGCGAGCTGGCGGGTGAACATCACCAGATCCTGCAGCGGCACGGCCCCGCTCGCGGCCTTGCCCTTCTTGCCGCTGGCTTCCTGGATGGTGACGACGAGGAGGTTGCGTCCGAGAAGCTGCGCGATGGCTTCCTGCTCGGTGTTCGCCTCTATGACGTTGCGAACCTCACGACCGGAGGAGGCCTCACGGGCCACGTAACTGAAGGACGGCATATCTTGAGGTTGTAAATAGCGGGTGACACAGCTTTTTCAAGCCAAAGCTGGCCTTCCCCGAATCGACCGACCGTTTTCCGCTTTGTCGGCGTCGTCCGTTCCCACCCGTGCCGCCCCGGGTTAAATCTGCTGCACGACCTTCTGGTAGCACTCCGGGCAGATGCCGTGGGTGAACTTGGCCTGCGAGTGGGTGGTGATGTAGGACTCGACCTCGTGCCAGTAGTTCCGGTCGTCCCGGATTTTTTTGCAGTAACAGCAAATGGGCAGCAGCCCCTGAAGCTGCTTCACATGCTCCAGCGCGGCTTCGAGATCGCGGACGCGTGCGGCCAGTTCGGTCTGGAGATGCACCACGCGGGCGCCGACCTGGACGCGGGCCTTCAGCTCCTCCTGGTCGAAGGGCTTTGTAATGTAGTCGTCCGCACCGGATTCGAGGCCCTGCACGATGTTGGCCTTCCCGCCCCGTATGGTGAGCAGGATCATGTAGAGCGGCGACAGCTTGAGCTGGTGGCGCGCGCGGCAGCACAGCTCCACGCCGTCCATCCCGGGCATCTGCCAGTCTATGATCGCGAGGCGCGGAGGATTTTCGACCTGCAGGGCCTGGATGGCCTGTTCGCCGTTGGTGGTGCTCACCACCTCGTATTGCCAGCGGGTCAGCAGATCCTCAAGGATCCTACGGACGACTGGGTCATCTTCGACGATCAGGACTTTCATGTGTTCGTGCTGTGAAGCAGGCGAACCCTTCCAAGAACCACTTGAAGCGTCAAGCTGCGCGTGCGTGCAATCCGCCCGGACGAATCCAGCAGCAGCGGAAGGGTTACCGGCTGAACTCGGAGGCCGGCGGCAATTCCTCCGTCCGTCCCGATGCCAGAAAGTGCAGCCACACGCGTGTGACCGGTTTGCCGTAAATCCGCGTCAGCGCCCGCGCGTAAAGCTGCAGCTGCGGCCCGTATTCCCGCACCTTTGCCGGCAGGTCGGCTTCTCCGAAGTGGTCGGTCTTGTAATCCAGCAGCCAGATCTCCCGCTCACCGAAGACCACGAGATCCGCCACTCCCTGCACGATGACAAATTCGTCCTCCGTATTCCGTGCCGCCGCTCCCGCGTTTCGCGTTCCCATCAACCCCATGCCCTCCAGTTCGCGCACGGTGAAGCGCGCCGTGAACGGAACTTCGCGCTGCACGGCCCGCGCGCTTCCGCGCACCTGCCGGCCGACGGGCGACTCCCAGAAACCCAGCAACGCCGCGAAATCCAGCGCGGCGGCGTCCCGCTCGGTCAACGCGCCGGCGTCAACCAGCCGCGCCGCCTCGTTGCGCAGGTCCAGCGCCGTCGCCGTGCGCGTCAGGTCCACGAGCTGGAGGAAGGCATGGTGCGCCAGGCCCGTCTGGGCGGCGGACATTTCGCCCGGCTGTCTGCGCGCCCCCCCGCCGTGCGGTCGAAACCATGCCACCGCCTCCTCGTCCGCCTCCGCGGCGCGACGCCGGAGCACCGTGACGGATGTCTTCGCCGGCTCGTGCGTTGCGGCTTCGTGGGGATAGGGCTGCGTCAGCTTCGTGCGCAGACGTGCCACCGTTGCTTCAAGCCGGGCCGGAGCCCCTGACACTTCTGCTTCCCCTCTCCCTTCAGGAGCCAGGAGGCGGGGCGCGCTGCCTTCTGCGAGCCGTCCGTCATCTGCTGCGTAAAAATCCCAGTTCAACAAGGCGTTCCGTCCGGTCGTGTCGCCGCGCCAGTCGTTTTCATTCGTCACACTCGGCAGCCACAATCTCAGCCAGTCCAGCGGCCGCCGGGCCTTGAGCAGCGCCAGGTCGCTCAGTGCTGCCGCCGGTCCGCGCCACTTCTCCGCCACCTCCTTGCCGTTGTCCGTGCCGACAAGCAGCAGCGTGTCGCGCGCCCGCGTCAGGGCCACGTAGAGCAGCCGCAATTCCTCGCCCAAAAGTTCGCGCCGGCCACGCCGCCGCGCCAGCCAGTGCGGGAGGCTTGCGTAACACCGCTCGGCACCGGGCGGCGACACCATCGGGCAAAGACCGAATTCCTCGTCCAGCAGGATGTCCCCGCGCAGATCGCGCTCGTTGAACATCACTCCCAGCCCGGCCACCACGACCACGGGAAATTCCAGCCCCTTGCTCTGGTGGATGCTCATCAGCCGCACCGCGTTGTCCGTCGGCGCGGGCGCGGGCTCGTGGTCGAGATCCGCCTCCTCCTGCGCGGCGATGAACTGGAGGAAGCGGTGCAGGCCCTGCCGTTGATACGGGTCGAACTGCCGTGCAAGATCGAGCAGCCGGAGCACATTCGCGACGCGTCCGGCTCCGCGCGGTTCCGCCAGCAACAGCGATTCGTAATGCGTCTCCGCCAGCACGCGCTCAAGGCATTCGGTGAGCGAGCCGAGGCGGAGGCGCTCGCGCCAGACGGCGAAGCGAGCGAGAAAGGCGGAAGCCTTCACCAGCGCGGAATGGATGGCAGGCGTGATGGACGGCGGGTGGCGTTCGGCGTCATTGGCGGCTGGGCAGGGCG
>JBAYGL010000582.1:0-2916 GCA_041666725.1 Limisphaerales bacterium | reverse complement strand
TTCATCCCGGTGACGGGTTTTCCGATTCTGGGCTGGCTGGCCTTGAGTGCGTATTGCGCGCTGTATCCGGGCCTGTGGGTGTGGCTGTGCTGGCGGCTGGCTCCGACCGGGGCGAGGACACCCCTTCCCACCGGATCGCTTTCCGCTGCGGAGACGATGAGTTTCATGCAACGCACCACCTGGGCGTTCAAGTGCGCTGTGCTGTGGGTGGCGTTGGAAACGATTCTCGGCTGCTTCCTCACGGGCTTCCCGTGGCTCGCGCTGGGCGTGTCGCAGCACAAGATGACGCCGCTGATTCAGATCGCGTCGGTCACGGGCGTGTCGGGCGTGTCGTTTCTGGCGGTGTGGTTTGCGGTGGCCCTGGCCGGGGATGCGACGGGCCAGTTGTTTCGGCGTGTGGGTCTGCGGAAAGGGAGGCCGGCCTGTCTGCTGCCGTTGTTTGTCGCCGCCATAGCCGTCGCGTGGGGATTGAGCCGGCTGGTGTTTCCCTCCGCGCGCACGACTTCGCCCGGACAGCGCAGCCTCACGCTCGCCCTCGTCCAGCCCAGCATTCCGCAGGCGATGATTTGGAACCCGGCGGAAAAAACAAACCGCTTCGCCAAGCTGATGCAGCTCTCCGAACTCGCGCTCGCGACGAAGCCCGACGTGCTGGTCTGGCCCGAGGCAGCGCTGCCTGACATGAGCGAGGAGAACTTCCGCGCCGTCACAAATCTGGTCGTGCAACACAAAGTGCTCATGGTCTTTGGCGCGGATGACTTTGAGTTGAAGGCCGGGGCACCCCCCGGCTCCAATCGTCCTTCGGACTACGCGTTCTACAACTCCGCGTTCCTCCTCTCTCCCGAGGGCAGGGTCGTCTCCACCTACCGCAAGCGCCGCCTCGTGATCTTCGGCGAATACATCCCGCTTCTGGACTGGCTGCCGTTTCTGAAATGGTTCACGCCCATTGAAGGCGGCTTCACGGCGGGCCGGGAGCCGGTGGCGTTCCCCGTCAGTCCTCGCAACGCGTCCCTCCCGGCACCGGAGCGCGAATCTGTGATCCGCAGCGAGCCGGACAAGTCGAACGGGCTGCGTGCCGGGATGCTCATCTGCTTCGAGGACGTCCTCGCCCCGGCGGCCCGTGAGAGCGCGGAGGACGCGGACTTTCTGCTCAATCTGACGAATGACGGCTGGTTTGGCGAAAGCGCGCAGCAGTTCCAGCACGCGTCGCACAGTGTCTTCCGCGCAGTCGAGAACGGCCTGCCCGTCGTGCGCTGCACAAACAACGGGCTCACCTGCTGGGTGGATGAACTTGGCTTCCTGCACGACCTCGGTCCGGGCAGCGCGGCGGACGTGTATGGTCCCGGCTTTCGCGTGGTGAAACCGCTTGTGTCCGCGAGAGCCTCGCGTGAACCGACTTTCTACCAGCGGCACGGCAACTGGTTTGGCTGGAGCTGTGTCTTCGGTGCGCTTGGGGTGGTTGCGCTACCGAGCGTGCGTCGTCGGGGATAAGCGTCGGGGATAAGCGTTGCCAACGCGCCCGTTTTCTGACATCCAGACACCGTGCGACCGGGTTCTGCCAAGTTCATTTTGACGCTGCTGGCCATGGGTCTGATCGTCCCCGTTTGTCCCGCGCCGGACAGTGTTTCCCTGAGGATTCTCGAACAGACCGGCTCCCGCGTGGCGTTGGAGGATCCGCTCACGTTCAATGCGGGCACGATCCATCAAGGGCTTGCCGCGCTCGGCCACACGGACAAGACGCCTCGCGCCGAACGCACCACCACTGACAACCGCGCCTTCCCCGCGACGCTCGAATCCATGACGGTCGCATCGTGGCCGCTCCTGCCGGGGTTGACCACGAAGGGGATGGTCGCCAAGCCGGACGACGCCGCGATGATGATGCGTCTGCAGCCGGGCCTGACTTCAAAGGCGAACGAGGCTCTCACACGCCGGGTGGGCTACTATCCGCCGATTCAGGATGCCGACATCGTCAAGCCCCAGTTCCAGCGCATGGAGCGCCAGTATCCGCAGACGCAGCCGGCCAATGTGATCCGCCCCGGCACGCGCCCGCCCTCGCTGTTGATCGATGGCTACGCCTGGCTCCGGACGGAGAGACCGCACATCGAGGAGCCGCACCACGAGCGTCCGCAATACGACTACTCCGGCCCGCCGTTTATTTTCAACGCTCCGCCGGAGCTGCTCAGAAATCCGCTCATCGTCAACGACCCGAGCATGCTGCGCCTCTTCGTGAAGACCAACGAATCCGGCAAGACTGCCGCTTCGATCGCCGCCGTTGGCGCAGCGAAGCCGGTGCGACGCCTCCGCTCCGCGTCGTTCTGGGACACCGAGGAAGCGCCGAACAATCCCCGGTCCGATTATGACACGGCCACGGACTACGAGACGAAGGCCCGCAACGCGACCAAGGCGCTCTTCGATCTGCGCGACCCGCACAATCCGACCAGCCCGAACGATCCCAAGCCGTCCTACGACACCCGCCCCTACTTCAATCCGCCGGGCCGCCGCATGGTCCGCGACCCGAACGGCATTTGATCCGCCACCGCCGGCTTTTCCTGCGCGGCCGGCTTTCCGACGTGAAATCAATCTGCGTCTATTGCTCCTCCAGCAGCGCCGTGGACGCACGCTACGTTGAAGCGGCGGTGGAGTTCGGCACGCATCTGGGGCGGCGTGGACTCACCCTGGTGTATGGAGGTGCGAGCGTCGGGCTGATGGGACAGCTCGCGCAGGCGGTGCATCGCGGTGGCGGGCGGGTGCTCGGCGTCATTCCCCAGTCTCTCCGCGACCGCGAAATCGCCTACGAGGCCGCGGATGAACTCGTTGTCACGCGCGACCTCCGCGAGCGGAAGGCCGTCATGGAATCGCGCGCGGATGCCTTCGTCGCGCTGCCCGGAGGCTTCGGCACGCTGGAGGAAGTGCTGGAAG
>JBAYGL010000581.1:0-2937 GCA_041666725.1 Limisphaerales bacterium | reverse complement strand
GTAAAGACCGCGCCAGTCGGGGCGGGCGGCGGGTTGCGTCTCGGTGTCGGCACCGAGGACGCGGGCGGTGAAGGAGCGGAGGTTGCGCCACGGGCCGATGTGCGTGGCGAGGCCGATGATGGCGATGGCAGGAAGGGGATGGGGGATGGCGTCTGGCGTATGGGGCGGAGTGCCGAGCATTGCTCGGCTAGAGGCGACGTTGTCTCCGTTCGTGCCGAGCGATGCTCGGCGCTCCGTCTGGCCCGTCCACTCCTCGATGAGCACATGGGCGTTGATGCCGCCGAAACCGAAGCCGTTGATGGCGGCGCGGCGCGGGCGGCCGTCGGCGCGCTTTTCCCACGGCTGGCTTTGGGTCAGCGCACGGAAGGGACTTTGGGCGAGCGGGATTTTGTCGCTGGGTCGCTGGAAGTTTGCGACGGGCGGGAGCGTGTTGTGCCGGAGCGAGAGCAGGACTTTCAACAAGCCCGCTGCGCCTGCGCCGGTGAGGAGATGGCCGACGTTGGCCTTCACTGCGCCGAGCGTGCATTGGCCGGGCTGCCAGGTTCGGCCGGACCAGAGCTGGTTCAGGCTGGAGAATTCCACGGCATCCCCGACGGGCGTGCCGGTGGCGTGGCACTCGATGAGTTCCACGCTCTCCGGTTCCCAGCCGGCGGAGTCGTAGGCGAGGCGGAGCGCGCGAAGCTGGCCTTCGCTGGCCGGGGAAAGCAGATTGCCATCAAGATCGTTGGAAAGACCGACGCCCCGGATGAGGGCGTAGATTTCGTCGCCCTCGCGGAGGGCATCTGAAAGGCGCTTCAACACGACCACGCCCGCGCCTTCACCTACGATCAGGCCGCTGGCGGCGGCATCGAAGGGCGTGCAACGGCCGCTGGTCGCGAGCGCGCGGAGCTGGGCAAAACCCATCTGCGTGTAGAGCGAGTCGGGACGCGAGACGCCGCCGGCGAGCATCGCGTCCACGCGGCCGGCGTGGAGTTCGTCGCAGGCGAGCTTGAGGGCGTAGAGGGAGGAGGCACATGCGGCGTCGAGGGTGCGCGTGCCGCCGCCGAGGCCGAGGGCTTGCGCGAGGAGGCCAGCGGGCAGGCTGGCGACATAGCGGTTGAGCGGGTGGGTGTGGAGTGCAGATGAAGTTCCGCTTCCAAAGGTCGCTTGTTCCAGCAGCGGAGTCAGGATTTCTTCGCAGAGCTTGGAGGAACTTTCCGTGGGCAACGCGATGTGGCCGAGCGTGACGCCGATGCGGGCGCGGTCGAGGGAACTCGTCTTTGCACTGGTGAAGGCATCGCGTCCGGCGGCGAGCAGGAGGTGGACGACGGGGTCGAGTTGCGCGAGGAGGTCGCGGTCAATGTTCAGATCGGCGGGATCAAGCGAGAAGCCTTCAATGAAGCAGGCGCGATCCGTGTAAACGCGGTCGGGCGTGCCGGGCGTGGGGTGGAGGATGTCGGCGGGATTCAGCCGCCAGCGGCCCGGCGGTGGTGGACGGCTGGTGTCGCGGCCCGTGGCGATGATTTGCCAGAACTCATCAAGCGAGCGAGCGCCGGGGAAGACGCCGCCCATGCCGACGATGGCGATGGCTTCGCCGAACTTCACGCGGGCAGGCTGTTCTGGCGGAAGGCTTCGCGAAGGTTCGGGTCCACGACGAATTCGTAGCCTTCACCGAGTGCGACCAGGCCGCCGTCGCGGTCGAAGAACTGGAGGTCGGCCACGGCCACGGGCGTCTCCGCCGAGGTGATGCTTGCGACCACGCGGCTGCCGCCGGTCTTCGGGAACGCGGCGAACTGGCGGAAGCTCCGCAGCGCGCAGGGCAGCGACGGCGCGCTGCGTTGCGCGGTGCTCCACAGGATCATGAGCTGGAACGCGGCGTCGAGCGCGAGCGGATCGGCCAGCCACGCGGAGCGCAGCGGAGCGGAGCTCCACATTTTCGGCGCGGGCGACGAACGCACGAGCGCGGCGGCGTTGACGGGGTTGCAGACTTCAAGCGCCTCGATGCTTTGGAAGTCGGGACCGTGGAAGAGGCGGCCGTCACCGTAAACAGACTTCGACAGGATGCCGTTGCGCTTCACGGCGGGCGTGACACTCGGCGCGGTTGGCAGGAAATCAGCGAGCAGAACTTCCGCGGTGGCGTGCAGCGTCGGTTTGCCCGAGCCGTTGCGGCTGGTGAACTGCACGGGCACCACGAGCATGCCGTTGCGTGACTGCGGTGATGCGATGGAGACCGTCACCTGTGCGGCGGAGTCGCCTTCAAGCACGAGGCCCTTGAGCACCTTGAACTGGTTGAAGCCGTGGAACGCGAGGCCGGGATTGCCGTGCATCGCGCCGTGGGCGAGCCACTCGATGATGAGCGCGGCGGGCAGGACGGCGCGGCCGTTCATGACGTGCGAGACGAGGCACGGGAGCGCGCGGACGCTGACATCACGGTCGAAGGCGGGGGAGAAGGTCAGCGAGTGAGGCGTGATGTGTGAGGAGTGAGGCGTGAGGGCGCTAGGAGCGGGGGCGAGCGCCAGCACTTCCACGGCTTCGCCGGTGGGGGCGAGGACGTCGCGGGTGAAGAAGTCGGCTCCGGCGTCCGGCTCGATGAGGCCGACGCCTTCGCGCTCGAAAATCTTGCGCAGGCCTTCCGTGACCATGCCGCCGTTCCACGGACCCCAGTTGAAGGCGACGACGCGGCACTGCGGGCGGCGGCGGGCCTCGGCCTGCGCCATCTTGTTCAGGACCTCATTTGCGGCGGCGTAGTCCACCTGGCCGGTGCGACCGAAACGACCGGTGTAGCTGGAGAAGAGCGCGATAAGGCGGAGGTCGTCGCTGGCAGTAGCAGCTAGGAGGTTGCGAAGGCCATGGACCTTGGTGCCATAGACAAGGTCGAATTGCTCCTCAGTCTTCTGCTCAATCAGCTTGTCCGCGAGCACGCCGGCTCCGTGGATGAGACCGCGAATCGGGCCGTGC
>JBAYGL010000580.1:0-2949 GCA_041666725.1 Limisphaerales bacterium | reverse complement strand
TGGACGCGAATCTGATGGGTGCGGCC
Organism: Limisphaerales bacterium; assembly: GCA_041666725.1. GTDB lineage: Bacteria > Verrucomicrobiota > Verrucomicrobiia > Limisphaerales > SXTU01 > SXTU01. Next base: position 2,923 of record JBAYGL010000580.1, on the reverse strand, counting down.
CGTGAGCGGATGGCAGTGCAGGAGGGTGAAGCCCCGGAACTGTTCGAGCACCTTGAAGTCGGTCACCGATTTCTTGCCGTTCTGGGTGTCAATCCGCATCAACCCGAGCTGCCGTGTCTGCGGGCCGATCCTGGCGTCCACCGTGAACTCCGGCTGGGCCGGCATGCCGCGCGTGAGCGCGACGTAGGTCTTCAACGGCTTGTTGGAGCCGAATTCGTTCGCGAGTGCGACGAGCGCGGGCTTGGTCTTGGCGAGCAGCAGGACGCCGCTGGTCTCGAAGTCAAGCCGGTGCGCGTTGGCGAGGTAGGTGAGGCTGCGTTCCTTCGCCCATCCGGCACCGGCGGCAATGCCGTCGTGCAGCAGACGCATCAGGTTCGGACGCTCGGGATCGTAACGGTCGGGCGAGGTGAGGAGGCCCGCAGGCTTGGACAAAGCAAAGAGCTGGTCATCCTCGTGCAGGACGGGGATTTCCCAGGACTCGCGGAGGGCGGGTGCGGAAAGTCTGATGAAGGCGCCGGCGGGCATGGCTACTCGCCGATGTCGCCACGCTGCTTCTGCATGCCGGCCATCACTCCAGAGCGCTCCATCTCGCGGCTCAACCACTCGCGGAAGGCGTAGTTCGCACGGTTCTCGCGAAGTGATTCCGTGAATTTGGGGAGCTCCAGCTTCACCTGTTCCTCGCTGACGGGCTGGTAGCCCTTCACATACACGACGAACCCGCCGCCGGCCGTCTGCCGGAAGCTGCTCACCTTTCCAGCCGGCAGGCTGAAGGCGAGGTCGCGGAATTCCTCGGTCGTCAGGCCGCGGCTTTCGGTGATCTCGATGCTCTTGGATCCGCGGGTGAACGGCGGCACTTCGAGCGCCACATGTCCGAGCGTCTTTGACGCGTCCTTGAAGGATTTGCCTTTCGAGATCGCATCGTTGGCGGCCTGCACGAGCTTGCTGCCTTCCTGGAGCGTGAGTTCGCTGGCCTGCGATTTCCGGTAATCCTCGGTCACCCGGGCCTTCACCTGCTCGAAGGGCGGGTCCACGGGCTTGAGGCGGTCCTTGAAGGCGATCAAATACGCGCCATCAATGCCCGCGAGCATCTGGCCGAGGGCTTCCTCGGCGGACAAGGCGAAGGCTGTGCGCGCGAAGTTGGCCGGGGCGTTCGTGAGCGACGTGGGACCGTCCAGCTCCGTGAAAGGCTCGGATACTTTGGCGGCGAGTCCCTTCTGTGCGGCGAGCTTGAGCAGGCTGGCGGCCTGGTTGGGCAGCTTGAACAGTTCGTTGGCGAACTCGGCGGCCTTCTGGCTGCCGATCCGGGCGGCCTGCTCATCGCGGAACTCCGCGCGGATCTGCCCCTTGGCCTGCTCGAAGGTCTTCGCCGTGCCGTTGGTGTCGCGGTAGCGGAAGGTGTTGGTCTTGAAATACTGCTCCATCATGGTGACGAGATTCGTGTTCGCGGCCAGCTCCTTGTCCGCCTCCGCATTGAAGCTCGCGTAAGGGAAGTAAACGTAGTGGACGGACACACGCTCCGGGATGCGGTAGGTGGTGAGGCTGCTCGTGTGGTAGGCGCGCAGTGCGGCGTCGTCCACCTTCACCCTGGGGAGGTTGTTCGAGCTGGCGAGGAAGACGAACTCGGTGAGGACGGACTCGTTCTCGCGGCGGTAGAAGCCGTTTGCGGCGCGCTCGGTGATGAGCTTTCCGGAGAGGCCGAAAATGCGCGCAAGCTGCTGGCGCCCGAGTTCGTTCTTGAGGAAGCGCTCGAAGCCTGCCTCGGACACGCCGCCGGAGGCGAGCCGCTGTTTCACAAACGCGTCATACTGCTGGAGGTTGAACGCGCCGGACTCCGGGCTGGTGAAGATGTTTTTGATCTCCTGCGCCACCGCCACGTCGCCCACGTTGATGCCGTGCTCCCTGACCTGATGGTTCAACAGCAGCCGTTGGCGGGCCTCACTGTCGAGGTTGAAGCCGAACATCCGCGCCCGCTCATCCCGGTCAGGCCACTGGCCTGCGCTGAGGAAGTAGCCGAGCCGGGCGTCCGAATAGGCCTGCGCCAGTTCGTCGCGCTTGATGGGCTGGCCGTAAATGGTGCCGTAGCTCACCTCGCCGCCCCGCCCGCCGAGCTTGGCGTCCGGGCTGAAGAAGACGACGAACGTGACGATCACCACCGTGATGACGATACCCCAGAGCCAGTTCGAGTGTTTGCGTAGTGTGCCAATCATAATCGGGCCGAAAAATCAGGGCGGAAAGCTAGCCGCGCGTTCGTCAGCCGGTCAAATGCTAAAGCAAGCGCCCTGCGGACCCTTTCCTCCGGCCATCTCCGCGCTTGTGCCGGTTTCGCCGTCTGCTTAGGTTCTCGCCCCGATGCCGACCATCTTGCTGGCTGAAGACGAGCCGCAGACCGCCCAGCTGATCCAGTTCAAACTGAAGCAGGCGGGTTACACGGTCGTGCATGCTCCCGATGGCGAGCAGCTTCTCACGTTGGTCGGCTCCGTGAAACCCGCCCTCATCATCCTCGACGGCCTGATGCCGGTCTTCGACGGCTTCGAGGTGCTGCGCCGGCTCAAGGAAGACCCGCGCCACCAGCACATCCCCGTCATCATGCTCACCGCCCGCAGCCGTGACAAAGACGTCGTGTCCGGCCTTGAACTCGGCGCGGCGGATTACATCATCAAGCCCTTCAGCCCGTCCGAACTTGTCGCCCGCGTCCGCAAGGTGCTCGGTCCGGCGGCGGGCAGGGAAGCGGGCGGGACGACAGGGTAAGTGTTTGGCAGAAAAGCAGGATCAAGATCAGGATCATGAGCAAAAATGGAAACCGCCCCAGCTCTCCTGCTCGTAGTCGTGGTCTTATACCATTTCGGAATGGAAGTCGGTGGAATCGGAGGCGGACCACGACGCGCCTTGCCTCCCTCTCCCTTCATCGGATGAGGGGAGAGGG
>JBAYGL010000579.1:0-2955 GCA_041666725.1 Limisphaerales bacterium | reverse complement strand
GCTTGAGCCGCTTCCGGAACAGCCGGGGCGAGAACCTTCCGCGCCAGCTCCCGGCGCAAGAGCACATGGACCAGCCCCGTTGACAAGGCGACAAACAGCAACCCCTTCCCGATGTCCGCCCACAACCCGGCACCGGGACCGCCCAGCGACATCGCCAGACTGAGCACCACAACCCCCGCCCCCGCGCAAGCCGCGTAAATCCCCGCGATACGGGAAGGCGTCCCGATCATTCCGAAAAACGGGGGGGCTCGCATATCCGGAGCTGATGGAAAGTCATACGTGCCATGCAACATCCGCGACCTCTCCCTCGGTTGCTAACACTCCTGTGCTTCAGAGTGAGCATTTTTTGACATGGGTATTTCTTCCGCAGGAGGAGGATGACCGGTGGTGCGGGGTTTTCCTCCGTCCGTGGAACAACCATCAACCCGGTCGAGCCCCGCTCCGGCCAGGGGGGGACGAAGCCGTCCACGGGACGGCCCTGCCGCGTTCGGTGGCGGAAAATTCGCGGGCTTTGGGACCGCAGGTTCTCTCCCGCGCGACCGGAGCGGGGCAGGGGAGAAAATACGCGCCCGCCCGGGCTGCCGCAGGCGGTCAGACCACGGAGGTCGGCGATTCCTTGTGCAGTTCGTCGTGCAGGCTGTGCAGCAACTCTTCGGCGGCGAATGGTTTCTTCAGGAACGTCGGCACGCCCAGCTCGCGAAGGTCGGTGACGAACTTTTCGTGTCCCATGCCCGATGCCACGATGATGGGCAGTGATGCGTTGCGCTTGCGCAGCTCGCGGCACAGCTCCACGCCATCCATGAACGGCATCAGAATGTCCGTGATGACCACCCGGATGTCGCCCGCATGCTGCTCGTAGAGGTTCAGCGCCTGCTCGCCGTCCCGCGCCGTGAGCACCTTGTAACCGTGCCATTCGAGGATCTCGGCGGTCACGTCCAGCACGCCCTGCTCATCGTCGGCAAGCATCAGCAGTTCGCCGTTGCCGCGTGGAAGCTCCGCCTGGGACGGCCCGGCGGATGTTTCGGCACCGGCGGCGGGCAGGTAAACCTGGAACTCCGTGCCCTTGTCCTCCTCCGTCTCCACGAGGATGAATCCGCCGTGGCTTTGCACCACGCCCAGGGCGGTCGCCAGTCCCAGACCGACCGATTTTCCAGGCTCCTTGGTGGTGAAGAACGGCTCGAAGATGCGCGGCAGGATGTCGCGCGGGATGCCTTCTCCCGAGTCCGTCACACGGAACAGGACATAGCTGCCCGGCCTGGCCCCGCCCGCCCGGCGCGAGTGGATGAACTTTTCATCCACGACCACGTTTTCCGCAGCAAACTTGAGCGTGCCGCCCGAGGGCATCGCGTCCCGCGCGTTGACCGCGAGGTTGAGCAGCAGGCGGTGGAGCTGCGAGGCGTCGGCGGAAATCATCAGCATGTCGTCCGCGATTTCGCTGCTCACGCGGACGTTGCGGGGGAACGTCTCCTGCACGGATTTGACGATCTCGCGCACGAGCATCTCCGGCGAGACCGGCGCTCGCTCGCCGTGGAAGCCGCGCGCGAAGGTGAGCACCTGCTTGACGATGTCCGCACCGCGCTGGGCGCTGGACTCCACGCTGTCCACGAGCGTGCGGGACTTGCCGCTGACCTGCTTGCGCAGGAGCTGCGCCGCCATGAGCACGGGCGCAAGCACGTTGTTCAGCTCGTGCGCCATGCCGCCGGCCAGCGTGCTGACGGCCTCGATGCGCCGGTGGCGCAACTGCTCCTCCGCACGCTGGGCCTCCGCCAGCTCGCTCTCCAGCTGCTGGAGGCGGGCGTTCAAATTGGCGGTCTGCTCCGACACCCGCAGGGTCAGCTCGTTCTTGTTTTCCTGCATGGCCTCCTCCACGGCGCGGCGTCGTGCGGCCTCCTGTTCCGCCAGCTGTCGTGCGGCCTCCGCATCGCCGCCCAGGCGGACGACCTGGTCGTTCAGGTCCGCGTTGGAACGGCGCAATTCCTCCCGTGCCGCGCGAAGCTCCTCCGCCTCGTGCTCCCAGCTCTGCCTTGCGGCTTCGAAGGATTTGATCCGCTCGGCCTCCTGCGCCTCGGTTTCCGCATTGGCGCGCGCCAGCGCGGCCTCGGCCTGGCGGCGCTGTTCCAGCTCGTTCTGCAACTCCGTCCCGGTGGATTCCAGTTCGGCCAGCCTTCCGGCAAGCTGACGGTTGAGCATGTCCAGCTCCGCGCGGGTGGTGTTGAGCGCTGCCTGAAGTTCCGACGAGGTTTGCTGCGCGCGTTCGCTGGCGGCGTCGAGTGCGGTGGTCTGCTCGATCATCCCGGCGAGTTCCGCATCGCGCGCCGCAAGCCGTCGCGTCAGTTCCGCGTGTGCCTGCTGCAATGTTTCGTGGGCACGAAGCAGTTCGGCGGAGTCCTGTCCCGCCTTGGCCTCGGCGGCGCGGAGCGAACTGGTGAGGTCGCCCAGCCGGCGATCAAAGTCCTCGCGTTGCATCTGCCACGTCAGCTCCATGCGCAGACGCTTCTCCATCTCGCCGCGCAGGGCGTTGTTCGCCGACTCGATGTCCGTTGCGCGGTCGCGCAGGCGCTGCTCGGCGCTGATGGCCGTGAGCCGGAGTTTTTCCTCTTCGCGGTCGTGCTCGGCAAGCCGGGCCCTGAGGCCCGCGGTGGCCTCTTCCACGACGCGCTGCTGGTCGGCGGCCAGACGCTCCAGTTCGGCGCGGCGCGCGGCCAGCTCCGACTCGGCCGCTGCGCGAGCGATGCGCTCTTCGTCGAGCGACCGCTGCGTGGATTCCAGCGCGGCGCTGCGTTCGCTGACGCGGGCTTCGAGTGAAATGGCGTTTTGCGAAAGCGATTCCTCAACGCGCTTCCGTTCCTCGGCTTCGAGTTCCAGTTCGGCGCGCGTCTCGGTCAGCGCACGGGAGGCATCCGCGAGCTGCTGTTCCAGGGCCGCGCGGGTCTGACGCAGCTCGGCCTCCGTCTT
>JBAYGL010000578.1:0-2957 GCA_041666725.1 Limisphaerales bacterium | reverse complement strand
GAGACCCTCGGCGTCCGCACCCCTCATCCGGCCTGCGGCCACCTTCTCCCCTCGCTCCGCGAAGGGAGAAGGAGCGACTCGGCCATCGGGCCAGTTCCACCAACCTTCACACGTAGTCGGTATTACATGGAAAGCGTCCAGCGCGCCTGACGCAGCACGGCCAGCCTGGGTTCCTTCATGCTCTCATACCACACGGTGAGCAATGATCCGTCCCCGAGTTCCACGGTGCTGGGATAGCCGAGATCCCCGCCTTTGCCATCGCCGGACAGGATCATCGCCTCGCTCCACGTCTTGCCGTCGTCGGTGCTCAGGCGCGCCTGGTTGCCAAAGGGCGCGCGGCGGTGGCCATACGTCATGAGCAGGCGGCCGTCGCGGAGTTTCAAAAGATGCGACGGCAGGCCCCAGACGCCGATGGAATGCGGCTCGCTCCATGTTTTGCCGCCATCGTTCGATTCGGTCTGCAAGGTTTCGCCGGAATTGGCCTTGTTGTGGTTGCGAATCTGCGCGACCAGCGTGCCGCTGTTCGTTTCCACTGCGTGCAACTCGTGGTAACCCTGCACCGCCTGGTCGCCCTTGCGTGTGGGAATCTCCGCCAGCCACTGCCACGTCTGTCCGTCGTCCCTGGATTCGCACACACCGGTCCTTTTTTCCCCGGTCCACAACTGCTTTCCGGCGTAGAGCAGGCGTCCGTCGCGAAGCTGGATCGGACCGTGCGGGCTGTTCACGATCGTGGGCAGTCGCGTGGACCACGTCTTGCCGCCGTCGGTGGAGCGGATGAGCCACTGGCCGAGTTCGGCCTTCCGCTCCTCATCGTTCAGCCGGGCGTGCGCGGCCTTCCATTTTGCGAACTGCTCCGCCGACATGCCCTTGGTGACCCAGCCTTTCGGCGTGAGTTCGGCGAACGCGCTCGCCTTCTCCAAGAATGGCTCGTAGGCAAGCGAGGTGAACGTGGTGACGAGGAGCGTCCCACGGGCGGTTTCGATGACGCCGGAATCGCGGTCATCGGTCGCGCTGTCGAGCAGCACGCGCGGCCAGGTCCATGTCCTCCCGTCGTCGCGCGAAGTCATCGCATGCACCTGCCCGAAGGGACAAACGTGCGACTCGCGTCCGCCGGACCATGAGACCCAGAGCTCGCCATTGGCCCGTCGCGCGATGGTGGGCCAGCCGTGATAATACTCGGGCTGCTGGCTGATGATTTTCGTCTCGATGATCTTCGCCGCCGGAGCGGCGAGCGCGTGACGCGGCATGCCGACAATCGCAGCGGCGGACAAGCCTCCCGCTGTTTTGAGAAAGCGGCGGCGGGAAACGGGGGTGGAGCAATATGAGTTCATGGTATTTGTGGATTTCAGATTTGTTTACGGGATGAACTGGAGCGCGAAGACATCCGCGTCCTTCATCACGAAGCGGAGGCGCACGGGTTTTCCGGAGAGCGGGCCGAGGTCGGTGCGGCCCTTCCAATTCACCACCCGGTCGAGCTCGTTGCCGATCTGCTCCTGGCAGTCCGCCAGCGAGAAGCCGGGCAATGGCTGGCCGCCCGCATCCTGCAGCTCGACCTTCACGCCGCCGGCGGCGGAGGTCGCGAAGTTCAGGGAGAGATGCCTGCCTGAGAACGTCAGCGGCTTCGTCACCATCTCGCCGCCGTGGTAGTCGGCCCGCAGCGACGCGAAGCCGTCGAGCCGCAGGGAGTAACGGCGCAGGTGGGCGGTGGGCTGCGCGTAGTCCTGGTTCACATACACCGACATTTCCGCCGGACCGGTTTGCACGACGTTCAGCGCCGGATAGCCGGTGCGCGACACCCAGTTCTGCGGGCCGATGCCGCCGCGAATGAAGCCTTCCATGAATGTTCGATCGTAGTAGGACAAGAAACCGGGGCCCTCGCGGGGGCGCGTTGTCATGAAGATGGCGTCGGAGGTGTCCTTGAAGTAACCGGGATTCACCTTGATGGCCTTCGCCTGCTCGTCGGTCAGCACGCGCCGTCCGGGCATGAACCTCGCGGCGATGGCCACGTAGAGGTGCGGCGCGCGGAAGTAGGGATGGGTCTGGCTGGTGTAAAGATGCTCGATGGGAGCCGGACCCGACGGGTGGCGATACTCCATCAGCACGGGTGGCGACCAGTGCAGGAAGTCGTCGCTTTCGCTGCGGACAATGCGGCGAATGTCTTTTTCAAACACGCGGAAGTAGCAGAGGTATTTGCGCTCGGCCTCCGACCAGAACGGCACGTTCTGCGAGTCGAACATGTATTTGAAAGGCACCGTCGCCTTGGTGATCACGGGTTCGGCGGCCATCTTCTTCCAACGCAAGCCGTCCGCTGATTTCCAGGCAACCAGGCCGCTCTCCATCGTGCCGCCAATGGCTTTGAAACGCCCGTTCGCCGCCACGCCAGGACGCTCGTCACGAAACGGACAGAAGTTGTGGGTGGAGGACGAGGCGTTGGCGAGGACGACATTGTTCTTCTTCGCTCCCTGGGCATCAAACAGCGCCAGCTCCGGCCGGGTCCATCGCACGCCGTCCGTGGACTCCGCACAGCAGGTGACCTCGTTGTTGCTGCCGTCGCGGTCCGCCACGGGCTTGCCGCGGTAGTAGGCAAGCAGCCGGCCGCCATCGCGCACGATGGTCACATAACCGCTGAAAGGGCCTTCCCAGGGCTGATCGAAACGGAACGCGATCCCCTCATCGCGCGGCGTGTGCAGATGCAGCCGCGCGCCGCTGAGCTTCCCGATCAGGAAGTGATCCACGAACAACTCGCGGCGCGAGCCGATGTTCAGCGGCGCGTCAGCAGCGCACAGGGGGTTGGCGGCGGGCACGAGCAGGCCGGCGGCAAGCGCCAGTGACGATAGGAGCGTGTTTTTCGAAGGCATGATGTTTGGATGAGTTGAACGACGGATTTGTCCTGCGAACTTCAAGGTTGACGCAGCCAGTCCAGGCTTATGCGGCGGATGCGCAGGCGGTTGAGCGCG
>JBAYGL010000577.1:0-2965 GCA_041666725.1 Limisphaerales bacterium | reverse complement strand
CTCATCCGGCATCTGGCCGGTGACCAGATTGACGCTTGGGGGCACATCCACACCGGAGGCACGCACAAGAAAGCCGGCGTCGGGAATGGCCTGCACCCCGTTGGAAACGAGCGTGATCGTCGTGGCGGGCGGGCGGTTCGACCAGGCCTGTGCCAGACGCACCGCAAGCCCCGCGTCGGGCACGCCAAAGCCGAGATTGTGACTCACGACAAGGCCGGCACCGTTGGTCGCCAGATCGCGGTCGGCGAAGTCGAAGTGCCGCGCGGAGAGCGCGAGGATTTGCTGCACGTCACGGATGGTGAGATTCGGATTCGCACCGAGGAGCAATGCGCACAGGCCGGTGATTTGCGGCGCGGCGAAGGACGTGCCCTGCGGGCTGAGCGAGTTGAAGGAATAGTTCGCCGAGTCATCGAAGTAGAAGATCCCCGCGTTGTAGCCGAAGGACGACCCGACCCGGTCCGTCGTCGGTGGCGCGTCGAATCCTGTGTCGCCCACCGGCGCGGCCACCAGCACGCACGCGCCGGGCGTGCTGTAGCTGGCCACCCGCCCGTTGATGCGCACGCCGGCGACGGCGATGATGCGCGGGTCGGCGTTGTAGGCCTGGTCGTTGGCATTGGCCCCGGTGCTCCGGTCGTTGCCGGCGGCGCGGGTCATGAGGACACCGCGGCCGCCGCGACCGAAGGTCAGGGCGTTGGACAAACCGGCCGCCGCCAGCGCGGAAACGGGGCTCAAGCCCGAGCCGCTGTTGAGCCAGCTGTGATTCTGCACACCCACGGAGTTCGACATGTATTGGAACATGTTCCCAATCGCCTCCTCCGTTGAGGAAAGCATCTTCCAGCTCGCGAGGCCGGCGGACGGCGCGAGGCCGCTGATGCCGATGCCGTTGTTGCCCTGTGCGACGGCGTAACCTGCGACGGCGGTGCCGTGCCTGTCCGATGCCGCGAGCTGCGCGCCGTTGGTGTTGCCGCTGTCAAAGTTGTAATGGGGCTGGTTGGCGGAGGGCACGAGGAACTCCGGATGCGAAATCTCGACACCGATGTCCGCGATGGCCACCACGACGCCCGCGCCCTGCGAAACCGGCCAGGCAGCGCGCACGTTCAGGTCCACGCCCTGCGGCACGCCGTTCGCGTCGCGGTTCTCCAAGTTCCACTGGTTGGGGATGAAGCGGTCGTTGAACCGCGCCGCGTAAGGCCCGGCGGTCTGCATGGGGATGCGCCGCACGGGGTGACAGGCCAGGACTTCCGGCAGGGCAGCCAGCTGCTCCGCCTCGCGGGCTGCGGTCCAGGCGTCGGGAGCTTGCAGGATGAACCATTGTGCCGCCACCGCCCGGTCCACCACCAGCGGACGACCGGCGATCACACGCGTCACCTCCGCCCCCTCTGCCAGCCGAAGTGCCACCCGGCTGGTCAGGCCCACGGTGAGCGCGGAGCCGCCCGTCGCCTGGGCGTTCAGCTCGGGCTTCAGCATCGCGGCGACCCGCGTGCCCGCCGGCAGATCGACACGATACGTGACCGGCTGCGGCTCGCGAAAATGGAACTCCACGAACTCCGTCGCGCCCGGCGCGGAAGCGGCGAAGGCGAGGAGCAACCCCCAGCAGGCCAGTTGTCGAACAACAAAAACCACGTCTTAGCGGACACGAGAAAGGCCGTCTCCGCGAGACGAAAATCCTCTGGAATGCTCAGGATTTTCCCGGATGGCGGCCTGCTGTGATTCAAGGCGGACCACCGGGCAATGCCGCCGGCCATCGGGTCTCCACGAGTTGCAGGAGCTTCTCCGCACCGGCCACGTAGGCGGCACGGTTGGCAAGCAGGGCGTCGTTGTGATCGCCTTCGATTTCGACGAAGGCTTTTGGCTCGCGGGCCGCCGCGAAGTTTTTTTCGCCGTGCCGGAAGCTGATGGTCCTGTCCGCGCGGCTGTGCATGACGACGACCGGGCACGTGATCCGGGGCAGGCGGTTGAAGGTGTCGTATTTGATCCGGCTCACGAGCTTCACGGGCAGCCAGGGGAAGATTTCCGATCCAATGTCCGGAATGCTGGTGAAGGTGCTTTGCAGCACCAGCCCGCCGACGCGCTCGGTGGCGGCGACGTGGCTGGCGATGCCGCCGCCGAGCGATTCACCCCAGACAAGAATGTGCTCCGGTGCGAAGCCGCGCGTCCGCAACCACTGGTAAGCCGTCGTGGCGTCCGTGTAGGTGCCGGCCTCGCCCGGCTCGCCTTCGCTCCGGCCGTAGCCGCGATAGTCGAAGGTCAGCAGGCTGACGCCCGTCTCCAAAATCGCGCGGTAGTAGCCGGGCCGGGAGGTGAGGTTGCCGCCGTTGCCGTGGCAGAAGAGCATCGCGAAGCGCGCGCGCGGCGACGCCTTGTCCGTCGCGAAGAACCACGCGTGGAGGCGCAGGCCGTCGGGCGTCGTCAGCCAGACCTCCTCGGCGGGACGGCCCACGTCGTCGGGCGTGGATTCCGAGTCGCGGGTCGGATGATAGACCTGGCTGTGCTCGAAGCGGTAAAGCATCAGGGCGACCACCAGCAGGCCCACGGTGGGCACGAGCCAGCGGCGGGCTTTCTTAACGCGGGCGAGAAGCGGGTGCAAGGCAGGCGAATTGATCTCGTGCTCCTGATCTTGATCCTAATCCTGCTCCCCGAAGCCAAGGAGCAGGATCAAGATCAGGATTACGAGCAGGAGAGGAAGGTTACTTCGCCGCCAGCGCCTTCTCGATGGCTTTCACCAATGCGGAGTCGTTTGGCTCGGTGCCGGTGTCGAAGCGCGCGAGGAGCTTGCCGTCGCGGCCCACGAGGAACTTGCTGAAGTTCCACCCCACCGGGCCGGGCAGCGGCGAGTTTTTGCCGGTGAGCGCGGCGAAGAGCGGGTGCTGGTCTGCACCCTCGTTGATGCGGACTTTCGCAAAGAGCGGGAAGGTGACTTTGTAATTCGTCGTGCAGAACTGCCTGATGTCCGCCGCGCTGCCCG
>JBAYGL010000576.1:0-2982 GCA_041666725.1 Limisphaerales bacterium | reverse complement strand
CGGCCTTGAACAATGCCCGCGACATGCCGCCGATCGATGCAAACTGCCCCATCAGCAGGAACAGCGGCACGATCGTCAGCGAATGGTTGGAGAATTGGACATAGGCCAGGGTTTTCATCTGATTCAGTACCGGCGGCAGGCTGCCATAGACCAGCCACGAACCGATCAGGCCCAGCAGCAGCATCGATAGTCCGATCGGAACCCGTAGAAAAATCAGGACCATCAAGACGGGGAAGGACCATGCGGCCAGCGCCAGCGCATCCATCAGTGGCCACCTTCGACCGGGACAAACTCCCGGTGCGCCGCGACGAGTCCCAGCAATTCGAGCAGGCGCCAAAAATAGATGACGCAGCCCAGCACGGCCGGGATCATCGAAGCGGCATAGCCCCACCATACCGGCATCTGCAAAATGAAACTGACCTCTTCGTTAGCCCGGTAGCCCAGCATGGCTACCCCCATGCGCCAGACCAGCAGCAGCCAGACGAGCAGCATAAGGCCGTCGGCGCCGACCGAAAGCACGCGACGCATGGACGGCGGATAGAACATCCAGAACAGATTGACATCCGCATGGCGCTGCTTCAGCTGGCACCAGGGAAGAAAGCAGAACACGGCCAGCGCGCCTCCGGCCTCGACCAGTTCGAAATCGCCCGGTACGGGACCCAGACCAGCGAAACTGAGGGCGCGCCCGGCGATGCTGACGACGCTGAGAATGGCCAGCCCGCTCAGCACAATTCCGCCGAACCATGCCAGGAAGCGGCTCGTGCCGTAGATGAACTCGCTCATAGTTGTGCGATCAAGAACGCGGCGCGGCGGATGTGGCCCGCCTCGCTGTCGATTGATGAAGCGCTTCCTATTTTCCGGAATACTTGGTGACCAGCGCCTTGGCCTCGGCGGCGAGCTTGGGCCCGTCTATGCCCTTGCCCGCCACTTCCTTGTACCAGGCGTCATCCACGCCCGCGGCCGCGTCGCGCCACTTCTTGGTTTCCGCTGCATCGAGCACATAGATTTTGTTGCCCGCGTTCTGTGCCAGCGACAGCCCGACCTTGTCGCCGGCGTCCATGGCGCGGCCGAATAAGGCCGCCGTCTCGGCGCCGCTGTTGGCGTCTATCACTTTCTTGAGATCGGCCGGCAGTTTCTCGTATGCGGCTTTGTTCATCACGATCCCGAAGGTCTGGGTGTACAAGCCCTTGTCACCTGCAAATCCGGTATGGTTCTTGACGATTTGCTGCACCTTCAGCGCCGGCACCACTTCCCAGGGTATCGTCGTGGCGCTGATCACGCCCTTGGACAAAGCCTCGCCAACCGCCGGCACCGGCATGCCGACCGGCGTCGCGCCGAGTTGACCAAGCATGATGTTGACGATGCGCGAACCGCCGCGCACCTTCATGCCTTTCAAGTCCTCAAGCTTGGCGATGGGATCCCTGCTGTGAAACAAGCCGGGACCATGCACGTGAACCGCGATGAGCTTGACGTCCTTGAACTCATCCATCGCGTACTTCTCGACGTAATCCTGAAAAGCGCGTGAGGCGGGTTCGGCCAGACCGCTGAAGAATGGCAGTTCGAACACCTCGGACTTCGGAAAACGGCCGGGGTTATAACCGAGCACCGTCCACACTATGTCGGCCACGCCGTCCTTGGCCTGGTCGAACAGCTCAGGCGGTTTGCCGCCAAGCTGCATGCTGGGGAAGTGCTGCACCTTGATGCGCCCGCCGCTTTCCTTCTCGACCTTCTGCGCCCAGGGCACAATGGCCTTGGATGGAATCGTCGCCTGCGGCGGCAGGAACTGGTGAAAGCGCAGCGTGATGTCCGCCGCGAAAGTGGACTGCCAGACCATCGCGCCGATTGCCACTGAAATTACTTTCCCGATAAGTTTCATGGTGTTTCTCCTCGCTTGGTTAACGTGAATGTCACGACGCATATGCGCCTTGACTTTTATTCCGACAGTTGCGATCGTCCTCCATGGCGGCCGCAGATTCTGTGTTTTACTCAAAGGCGGACGCACGATTCATCCACTTTGTTAAGCGAGACAACGTTCTCGTGACCCGTAATTGTACGAGAAATTGCCCGCGACCTGCCGGAAAGCAATAGGCAAGGAAGCGACCAGATCGGTCGTCAATCGACAAACCAACCCGGACCTTGCTTGGACGGAAACAACCGGCAGCAAAAATGCTGCTCGCGATGCGCCGTGCATCTCCACAATTCGCATCACTTGCAGGTGAAGTTGCTTGCGCAGTTGGCGTCGCCCGTCGCATTGTAGTTTGCATTCTGCGGGAATGGGCACGGCGGCCTGGCCGCCCTGGCCACGGCGTAGCGCTGGGCGCCGTGCCGATGACGCTTGCGGGCGGGACGCCGTTCTCAACCCAGGTTACGATCGGAGTAAGCGCATCGAAAGTGGAGCTTGCAGGCCCGCCGGCGCAGTGATTCATGCCAGGAACCATGGACCGCCTTGCAAACGTCTGCGGGTTCCCGCCCATGGCCGTTCCCATGTCCTTGTACCAGTTCGGCCGGCGTCACCTGGCGCGCGAGGCCGCATTCTGCGGCACGATCTGCGGCTTTGCGACGAATAGCTGCGGGTCCGCCGGGTCGACCTCGATTCGCACCCAGTGGCTGTCGGGCCAGCCGAAGGTTTCGATGCGCGTGAAGTTCTCGAACACGCGGCTGGTCTTCGCGCTGTAGAGCGGCTTGTCGATGCGGAACAGGTGCGTGTCGCCGTGCACGTACGCCACCGGCTTGTCGAAGCTCTCGAGCTCCGCGGCGAGCGCCGCCACATAATCCTTAAAGGCTGTGTTCGGGCTCGGCAGCGGCTTGCCGCGCGCGATGAACGGGATGAAGTAGCGGGTCTTCGCCGCCGGTGGCCAGAAATTCTCGAAGCCGGGGTTCGCCTGGGTCAGGATCACCAGGCCGCGGCTCCCCTCCGCTTTCGCCTCTGCGAACGCCTGCTTCATCCAGGCGAGATTGGCGGCCTTGCGCTCGAGGTGCTCG